>JAEDHM010000017.1 GCA_016296985.1 Clostridia bacterium | reverse complement strand
ACCTCTTGAATGCCATTCAAGCGCTCTACCAGTTGAGCTACACCCCCAGAGCAAAATTTTCGGCAATTGATGTAATGGTATTTTAGCATGGGCAAGGTGCGTTGTCAAGAAAATAATAGCAATAGGCTGAGAAATTTGGCTATGCTTATAAGCGGTTTTTTGACTTTTTTATTGAAAGAAACTTTGCAATTGTGCTATCATTCTTCCTCATTAAAGTGTTTCACAAATAGAGATATAAGCCAAACAAAAAAAAGGAGCGGAAATCCGCTCTGATATTTTCATTTTTGAGGGTCGATTGCAACAACGGGAAGAATCTCGTAATCCCTGCCTAGGTAGTGGCGGAAAAGTTTGAGAGGGTTTCTGTACCAACGATACATATGGTAATCGGAAGTGCAAATCATAACCTCTTTCGCGCCAAGTTCTTTGATAATAACTGCGCCAAACTTTGCATTTTCCTTGGTGGTCAAGGACTTTGCTTCAAGGATAATCAAATCGGGATTTACGCCCTTTTCCACAAGGTACTGTTTCATAACCGTTGCTTCGGCAATGCCTGCTTCGGCGTTTGCAATACCACCGCAAAGCATGATACGGTCGTCTTCAGTAATTTTGGTGGGGATAATCTTCAAAGCGGAATCAAGTCTGCTTTTCAAAATATCCGTCATGGAACCGTCGTCCTTTAATCTATGTCCTAAAATTGTAAGTACAGTCATATCAATCTCCCTAAGATGCATTCTAAGAACACACGATAAATATTAACATATCATTACATTAGTGTCAAATACTTTTGTAAAATGCCCCTTTTTCCGCTATTTTCTCTTGAAAATCTCCTTGTTTCTCTCCCCTTTTCACGCTTGTTATACAAATCCCAATAAAACCCTTGACGGTATTTCCATCAAAAATCAAGTTGAAATTGTTAGGTTTGTATGATAGAATAGTTTTATTAAGATAAAACTTGAGGGTGCTATGGACGAAAACAAAAAAGTGGAAATTGAGGAAACAAAGAGAGCTACGGGTTTGAAAGAAAAAATCAAACTTCGCAAAGAGAATATATTCCCCTTGTGCTATCTTGTGGTGATGGCGTTATTCTCCCTTGTAATGATTTCCACAGGTTGGAACTTTTTCCCGCTTGTCGCCATCGTTTTTGCCATCGCAACCTCGGTTATTCTCCTTTTCACTGTCCTTAAGAAAAACAAGATGCCACTCCTTTTGTGGATTGCCTATCTGGTTTTGGTTGGCTCTACTCTCTTTTTCCACTTGGTACACGGCGCGGAAAGTTTTGGCAAAAGGCTTTGGTGGAATTTGGTGTTGTCCGCCCTTCCTCTTGCCCTTGCAATTCTTATAAAATTTATAAAGATTAAGGGCAAAAAGGAAAAAATCGCAACTTCGATTTGCGTTGCCCTTATGGCAGGCACCTCTCTTGTGTATTTCTTCTTTATGAATTTGCGCGTAACTCCTACCGTGGATAGGCTTTGGAAAGGGCAGGAAGATTATCTTAAATCCCTAAACCCCGATAAGGCTGATGAAAACTCGCCTAACGTTTTGTTTATCCTTATGGACGACCTCGCCTACGCCGATCTTTCTTGCTATAGCTATATGAAAGACGGTAAGGCAACCATAAATACTCCAAACATTGACTCAATCGCTGAAAACGGTATATATATGGAAAACTTTTACGCATCCGCTCCCGTTTGCTCCCCCTCTCGTTTTACCGCTTTGACGGGAAGATATGCAACGAGAGGATATTTAGATAACGTAGTTTTCCCAACCGTGGTTGACGGCCCCACCTTTTCGCCTACCCACTTTTTGAACCCCTATCAATTTTTGAATAACGTAGACGGTATTTTAGGGGATGAAATTACCATTGCCGAAGCTCTTGACGCCTTAGGCTATAGCACCTCGTGTATAGGAAAGTGGAATTTGGGAGATTACGGCGAGTATTTACCGACAAATCAAGGCTTTGACTATTTTTACGGAAGTTATTACGTAAACGATATGACTCCCTATGATTGGGTTGAAGAAGTGGACGGTAAATCAACCCCTGTCCGCAGTCATAAAGATAATCTCGACCAAAGCGATTCTACCCGTGTTTTCACCGATAAGGTAAACGAACAAATCAACAAGGCTGTTGAGAAGAATGAAAAGTTTTTTACCTACTACGCAACGCCTTGGCCTCATCATCCTATCTTTTCCAATGATAATGGCAACGGACAAGGGGATATCTCCGACGATACCTATATCCAATGTATTGAAGAATTTGACAAGGGCGTGGGAGAGATTATTCAAAACCTCAAAGACAAAGGAGTATACGAAGACACTCTTATCATATTTACATCGGATAACGGCCCCGGGCGCGAAGGGGTAAGCGGAAGTCTGAGAGGAAGAAAAAACACCACCTTCGAAGGCGGTATGAAAGTGCCTATGCTTGCAAGTTATCCCAAGGGCGACCTAGGGGATGGAGACGCAATTGCCGACAGTCAATTTCCTATCACCGACTACGAAGGAAATATCTTGCGCTATGCAAATACGAAAAAGATAGAATCCAGCGCAATGCTTCAAGACCTTTTCCCCACCATATTAAACTACGTTATGGGCGACGATTACCTTTTGCCTATGGATAGAATTATCGACGGCGTTTCCCTTAAAACCCTCTTTTCCGCTTTGAAACCTGCTGATTTTAGAGTACACGATATCCTTTATTATATGAAAAAGGGAAAAGTGCAAGGGATACAAATGGCGGTTGACACAACGAGCGGGAAGGCGGATTTCAAGTATTACGACAACGTTCATACTGAAAACTCTGCCTTTATCGACCAGTTTTACAAAAACTATCTTTTCAACCTTGATACCGACCCTGCGGAAGGATACAATATAGCAAAAGCTAATCCCGAAATAGCAAGACTTATGAAAGAACACCTTGATAAGGTAAGAGCGGAAATAAAGGGAAACCGCCGAGGAATAAAGGACTGATTATGCCACCCATCTCACTTATGATCAAGCCCGCATCCTCAAATTGCAATTTGCGGTGCAAATACTGTTTTTATCACGACCTTGCTTCCTGTCGTGAGATGCCTTCTCATGGTATTATGTCCCTCGACCTTTTGGAAAATACCCTTACAAAAGCCTTTGATTTTGCCAAGGGAAATATGGTCATGATATCCTTTCAAGGAGGCGAGCCTTTGCTTGCCGGGAAAGACTTTTTCAGATCTTTTTCCGCTATGCTTCCCCGTCTAAACAAATATAAAAGTCCCATTTTTGTTGCAATTCAAACCAATGGTACCCTAATCGACGAGGAGTGGTGCGATATTTTCCGTCAAAACAACATTCTCCTAGGGCTATCCCTTGACGGAACGGATCTTACAAACGCCCTGCGCATTGATGCGGACGGAGAGGAAACCTTTGATAGGGTTTATGCGGTTAGCAAACTTTTGCAATGGAAAAAAGTTGAATTTAATATCCTCACAGTAGTAACCAAACCGGTGGTGGAAAACATAGAGAAGGTCTATGCCTTTTTTAGAAACAACAAGTTTAAATACCTTCAATTTATCCCCTGCCTAAAGCCCTTGAACGCAGAAGAAAATTTCCTAGATAATTTTTATATCAACGGCAAGGATTATGGAGTATTTTTGAAAAGGTTATTTACTTATTACTTGCAAGATTACAAAGAAGGCAATTATACCTCGATCCGCCTTTTTGACAACTTTGTTCGCCTTGCCCACGGAGAGAGAGCGGAGCAATGCGGTATGAACGGTCATTGTACCCACCAGTACGTTATCGAAGGGGACGGAGAGGTTTACCCCTGCGACTTTTACTGCACCGACGATTATTCTCTTGGAAATATTAAGGATACCGACTTTTTCCGCCTTGAAAAACACCCAATTGCCCTATCGTTTATTATGGAAAGCATAACTCTTCCAGAAAAATGCAAGGAGTGCGCCTATCTCCCCCTTTGCAAAAACGGTTGCAAGAGAGAGAGAATTTCCCTTGACAAGTGCGAAGCCTATAAAGAGTTTTTCCCTTTCGCCTTGCCCCATCTTAAAAATATGTATTAAAATAGCCTGTCGGCGAATTTTTAATTACTAAAGGGATATTTTATATACAATTTTTGACATATCGGTGATAAATTTGCACGAACAAGGGTAGGTTATTGTCGAATTTTGGTAAAATTTTGTCGAATTTTTAATGAATGCATTGCTTTTTTTGAATGGTAGTGTTAGAATACGTTTTAACAAGAGGGGTTTTTTTTTTATGAAATTTGACGACGTTTACTATTTTGTCAAGCAACTTTTGCTTAAACTTGGTATTGCTCCGCACCTTAAAGGGTACGAATATTTGTCTTGCGCCGTTGTGCTTGCGGTGGAAAGGGAAAATTTGTCGGTTATGAATATCTATAAATCTACCGCAGATCACTGTAATACAACCCAAAGTTGTGTAGAGAGAGCGGTTAGAAACGCAGTTTCCGCCTTTTCTAAAAAGGAAAACGTTAATTATCTCAACAGTCTTTTTGGTAGCCGTTTGTTTGACGCTTACAGTTATCCTTCAAGCGGTGCGGTAATTTGTTATCTTGCCGAATACGTCCGTTTTGCAATCCATAACGGCAACCTATGTTTTAGATAAAATATTTATTTTGTTCAAATTATTATTTGAAGCTGCCTTTGCCTCGTGGATTTTTTTGCCCACCTCTTTTCGCGAAATTTACACGCGGAATAAAAGCGTCGCGAAATTTACACAGACTGTTTTAGGGTCGCTTATCAGATGCGATTCAATAAAACAAAGGAGGTCAAATATGAATTTGACAATTTCAAAGGAAAAGGCGCTTGCCACACTGAAAAAGGGATTTGCTAAGGCGGAGGAATTTCTCAAAGACGACGAGAAAATCAAGGATTTGCTTTTACGGATGGAAGAAAAGTTGAAAATGGTACCACGTATAGGAGAACAACTTTCTCATATTCCCGTATTCATTTCAATGATTAGAAGCTACCTCAAAAAGGAATACACAAAAGCCCCCGTCGGGACTATCGTCGCTATCATAAGCGCAATAGCCTACTTTCTCTCACCCGTTGACGTTATCCCCGACGGTATCCCCCTTGCCGGCTACGTTGACGATGCGGCGATTATCACCGCCTGTTTGAGCATAGTCGACTCGGATATCAAAGAGTATATCCTTTGGCGTGACTCAAAAGAGGACTAAAACAAAAAAAGCCACCAAAAGTGGCTTTTCCTCTTGCTAAGTTTATTTATATATCTTTTCCTAGTTTTCAAAATTTTGACAATTTTTACCCACCGTTGTTAAAGGTATTTACCCTCGACTAATCCACAAATAAAAAATATACGCAATCAACACTAGTGTAAACAATAAAATACCCTTTGCCTTCTCTTTTTGCTTGTCTTCTTCATTTTTCGAGCTTCCGCCACCGGATACTTTCTTTTTCTTTTTTTCCTTATCACTTAAAAGGCTTAGATAAAAGGTATCGTCCTTTTCGTCATGCTTTCCGTCATTATTCCAATCCATATATTTCCCCCTTATTTAATTAAAACACCTTTTCAAAAACAGTAATGAATTTCAGTTGCAAATTGGCACAAGGTATCGCAACGACTATAACACTATAACATATTATAATTATTTTGTCAACTGCCCCAAAATGCGCCTATGGTGAAGGGTAAAAAAGGCTTTGATGAAAATATAAATGCAAAAAAGCCACCCCGACGGTGGCTTTCGAAAGATTTTATATTTTAGAATTTTACCGAATAGATTACGTAACCTGCCGAAAACAAAACGTCACGGGAGAAGAATTGCTCGTTGAGTTCGTCGTAGTGTTCCTTGCAAAAATCAACTACTTCCTTGGCTATTTTCGAACTGGGATTTTCTCTAAGCATACGAGCAAAATCGTTGGGGATAAAACTAAACCAGCACTCGAACAAAGTCTTTTTGTCCCTTATCGACATATTAGAAGTGTTTACGCCGTATCTTTCAAGGGATATTTCTCGTGGCTCCATCTTTCTGATATAGGAATAAACTTGTCTTCCCGTATATCTGTATCCGCTGTAAATATTGTGGATATAAAAGGATTGAAACTTTGCAAAGAGTCCGTCCTTGTCGGGATAGGCGAAAACTGCCCCGTCGTCAACGTCGCGTACGATCATAACCGCATCGTCGTTTAGATAATTTTGTATTGCCTGCAAGACTTTGAAAGGCTTTTTAAAGTCCATAATCGCCATACTGAGATAGACGATATCAATGCCCTCTACCCCTGCCTTGGTCAAGCAGTTTTCAAGTTGAAACTCGAAATCTTCCGCTTCGAATTGAACTTGGAAAAAGTCGATTTTTTCACCACCCGTGTATTCCGCTTTTTTTGCGTTACCCCTTTTTACGATATCCTCGTTGTAGGTAAGAGCAATAACTTGAGATATTTGCGGATAGGAAAGTTTTGCAAAAGACCCGGTAGTTGTTAAAACGTTTACGTCCAAACAAACGGCGTTTTCCTTATCCTTCAACAGTTTGTCCACGATAGGTTTTTCGTACTTTGCAAGAAGGTTATCTTCATTCCTAAGCCTATGTTTTTCAAGTTCGTCCTCGTCGTAGTAATAACGGACGTCGTCGTGTCTTTCCTGAATATTGATCTTGCTATCGTCAAGTTTTACACCACGGAGCATAGAAATCAATTTTTTTATAGTAGCGTCAAAATACTCTCTGCTTGACTGAACACCGTTGAAAAAGGGCAAAACTTGAATGGATGGAGGTAAATCCTCAGGGAAGGTAAAGCCTTCCATCATTACGGGAATAACGTTCTTTTTTTGCCTTATGGCGTGCTCAATTTCAAGGCGCAACCAGTCGTTTTGATGAACGCACCTATCCAAAGAATCGGGAGGCAAAACCAAAACAAAGTTTTCACAAGAGTCTATCGCCTCGTAAAGTTTATCGTTGAAAGGGCCTGCCCTCAGTTCTTCAAGATCTAAAAATACCGAAAGACCAGCGTTTTTGAAACACTCGTAAAGCAAGCGAGCCATGGCGTAACCGCCCTCGCGTCTATAACTTATAAAAATATCCATATTTCCCTCTATTTCTTTAAGTACATTTTATAACAAGGCACGTCGTGTACCCCGGGATATTCATAGGCAATCCTAAATCCCAGCCTTTGATACAAACGCCACGACCCGGGATTTGCAATAACACACTCAAGAGAGCAACAGCCCTTGCCCTCGATTACCGCGCTTACCAATTTTGCGGCGATACCACGCTTGCGATAGTCGGGATCAACCGATACGTTGGCGATATAATAACCGTCGCTTTCATCCCCCATTTTGGCATAATAGGCATTGAAAACTTCCGCCGTCCTGTGATCTTCGGTTATCCCTGCGCGCTTGAATGCTTCGGAAAGATATTTCTCTTCTTCAACAAAAGGTGCTTGTTTCGAGGCAACGAGCCCTGCGATAAAACCGTTGGGCATAACGGCTAGGGTTAGGTTATCTTTGTGGTAAAGGGTGGGTAAATTTATCATTTCACGCAAGACCTTTATTCCGTCCTCAATACTGTCAAACCAGTTGGGATAAACGTAGGGATCGGTGAGATATATCAACTTTGCGATTTGATCAAGGTCGTCCCCTTCTTCAAACTTGCGAATAGTTACGTCGGAAGAAAGAGAGGGTTGAATTCCGATTTCCCTTGTCATATACTCGTAGAAAGAACGGTACTCTTCATCCGTTAAAAGGCGCGGATAGGACATAATCTTCAACTCGTAGTCTTCGTCACCAAGGTGATATTTGGCTTGAATATGGTAGAAAGGATTCATAAAAAAGCCGTTGCGCTTGTAAAAACCATATCTTCTTTCCGTCATCTCGTCAACGGGTGGCTCGATTTCAAGCAAAATATTTTTTCCTTTTGATTTCAATAAATCCAAAGCCTGTTTTCCAATACCCTTTCCCCTGACTTCGGGAAGGGTGGTAAAATGCTCTAAAAATACGAGGTTTTCAAGTTCCCAGTACAACATAACGCCTAGGAAAATTTCCCCGTCCATTATCAAATCAAAATGATAGTCCTCTTTTTTAAGCACCCTTTGTTGCTCAAAATCGTCACGCCTTTCCTCAACGGGGAAGGAGTTTTGATACAGGTGATAAGCTTTGTCAAATAGGTAATTGTTTTTTGATGAAAGTCTTTCAAGTCTCATAAGTCAGTCCCTGATGCAGTGTTTTTTTATTATAACATACAACTATGCTATTTTAAAATTGATTTTCCTTATTCCTTTTAAAGAAAAAGTGAAGTTTTAAATTTACCTAGAATTAGTTTACGCTTATTTTACGACTATGGCGGGGACAACGCCTATGGTAGCGGAAAAAGTGCTTCCGTTACTCACGGTTCCGTCAAGGAAAACCGCTTGCGCGGTGGCACCGTAGGCGTGGTGAGGCGAGCGCAACCACCATTGGGCGCAATGTTTGCCAATCATCCAAACACTTTGGCACTTTGCGTAGTCGGTGGCTTCTTTAAGCCTTTCTTTTGGCTCGGGGATATAGGTCGTAACCTCAAGTGAGGAGAGGGCGAAAACCTTATCCCTTGTGGTTTCGCAAAGATATATGTTTTGGGTACAACAAGTGCTTTCCAGTCCATTGTCTTGGGAGGTTACAAGCAACTTACTGCGCTCGGCAGGGGTAAAAGCGGTTTGAATGAAAGTGGTATTAAGCCAATTACGAAGATTGCTAAACTGATAGTTGTTGTCATAGACCTCTCGACGGTGGCCTTGATAGTCCTTATGCTCACGGAGTTGAGAATAGTCGGAATAAAAATAGAATTCTTGACTGTCCAACACCTTGGTGCTTATCATCAAATTTCCCTCGGCTCCGCTTTTCAAAACGTCCCACTGAATGGGCGCGTACTCAAACCAATAGACGGTGTTGATCATATATCCGTTTTTGGGTTGACGACTGTTGAGTGGACGACTGCCTAAAATAGGAGCGTCAGTGCGGTAGCTTGTAAAATAAACTCCCCTGTATTTTTTGCCCTTGTAAACCTTGTCGATAAAGTACATAAAGTCCACAAACCAAGGTACCTTTTTCTCCTCGATAGTTCCCAAAACGTAGCCATAACTTTTCCAATTTTCGTCAAAGCCACCAAGAGCCCCGACAATCGCCTCATCAGTCACCAAATTTTGCGGATAGCATCCAATTTCAACCGTTTTCTTCACTGCCATACCTTTCTCCTTTTTGCAAAGCCTTAAACTTTACAAAAATATCTTTTTATATCTTACCACTTGACGAGGGATAAATCAACGCCCCTACAAAATTAGCTTATTTTTTGTTTACAATAATAAGCGTCCACCTTGGGTTTCCCAAGTATTGCGCTCTTTGTGTTTGCTCAACAAATACTTCCCCTGAAAAAAGCACAAACGACGACGTATTTATAGGTTTTAAGTTCGCCCAAAGGATAGACTTTGCATTGCAAATCTTCTCTTTTTAATTCTGCCGTATAGATATCAATTAAACTTTTTTTCAAGTTTTCTTTGCCATTTGTTGATTTTCTTTTCGTTGTAGACCGTGGGGATTTTTTTCGCCAACTTTTGAGCCTTCATTCCCTTCAATGCAGCAATTCCAAATTTGACGAGAAAACCGAATTTTTTTATCCCCTTGCATACCTTGTTCATTATGGATTTTGGGGTAAGTCTTAAGGATCCGCCTGCCGTTATACTGTGCAAATCCTCTTCGGTTATTGCTCCGCTTTCAAAGATATATTTGATATCCTCGTTGTCGGCTTTTAACAACATACGCTTGAGACTGTCGATCATAAAATGTTCGGCGCCGATTTCAAGGTAGTATCTTACTTGATAATTCCAAAGGGTTTCAAGGGAAACCGAGTTTGCCTTGATTATTTCTTCCCCAAGAATTTGTCCTGCTCTAAGAGAGTTTGAAATACCGCTTCCTATCATAGGCACCGTCATACAAGCGGAGTCGCCAATTACAACGTAACCTTTTGCCACCATTTTCGTCAAAGGATAGCGGACGGGAATTCGCACCACTTGACCGCCACGAAGAACTTTGTCGCCAATGATGGGATTTAATTTTTTAAGTTCGGATAGAGAAGAATTCAATACGGCTTCACTCATTCCCCCTACTTGTCCGACAAGAATATTTATTACTCCGTCAGGCTCGCAAATGCACCAAGCGATTCCCGGTTGTCCCAAAAACTTGAGGTACACCCGTCTTGCGTGCTTTTCGGGTTTTTCCACCCCCTCTCTAGACTGAACGTAGGCGCGGTAAACGGTAAAGGCTTCATCCGATTTTACACTTTTTGTAATTCCAAAAGTTTGGGGAATTTCTCCTCTGAAGGGTGAGTCTAAACCGCTTGAATCTATGACGAGGTCGGCGTATATATTTTCTCCGTCCACGACAACACCTTTCACGGCGTTGTTTTCAAGGATAAGTCTTTCTACCTTTTTTTCAAAAAAGATTTTCGCCCCCTCTTTTTCCGCTAGGTCGCAAAGAAGATGAACGAAAGCGGTTCTTTCTAAATTCCACTCCCTAGTATTTTCCTCAGACCTGACGTAAAGAGGAAGGTCGGAAAAGGGAGCGAACAGAGAAGGACAATCGGTGCGGAAACTGTTTTGAGGAACTGGTATCCCAAGTTTTTCGAAAACGGTAGGTTCGACGTCGTCACGCCAATCATAACTTACGCGATTTTTTGGACTTTTTTCAAAAACGCTTACGTCATATCCCTTTTTTGCAAGTACCTTTGCGGTTTGCAAGCCACCGTGTCCTGCTCCTATAACTATGATTTTCATAAACTCACCTCGTAAATAATTTGTTTTGACGCATTGGGTAGAAACTGCCTCGTGAAAAATTTTCGCTACCAATAAAATACCCTTTTTACCGCCTTTAAATTTCGTTGTTTATTATACCATATTTTTCCAATGACAACGCAAAAAAAATATTTTTTTATTGCTACCTTTTCATAGAAAAGAGGGTTTAGCATTCCTTAGACTATATTTTACAAAACTATCCTTGAAAGGTTTATCGCTATGTGGTATAATAACCCTACGTATATAACCGATATTGAGCAATTTTTATGAAAAAATTTTCTATCCTTTTTATATTTATTATCCTAACCTTATGTCTTTTGACTTTTTCAGCCTGCGCCAACGTTGAGGACAAGGGCGACGATACCCCCACTCTTAAGGTTTTTGAAAATATTACCTTTGAGGGTATCGAGGTGTTTGAGGACGGCGAAAGTCACAGCCTGTTTGTAAAAAACTTGCCCGAATTTGCCACCGTTACCTATCAAGGAAACGGTCAAACATCCCCCGGTGTCTATACCGTAACCGCAAGTATTGTGGCGGAAGGATATCAACCCCTTACCCTTACCGCAACCTTAAAAATAAAGGCTCTTGGAGTTTTTGAAAATATCACCTTTGAAAACAGCGAAGTTATCTATGACGGCAACGCTCACAGTATCGTAGTTTTAGGTGCGCCCGAATTTGCCACCGTTACATACCAAGGCAACAATCAAACCGAGGCAGGGGTTTATACGATAACCGCAACCATTGAGGCGGAAGGATATCAACCCCTTACCCTTACCGCAGTATTAAAAATTATCCTTCCTAAAAAGGATTTTGAAAATATTACCTTTGAGGATAAGAAGGTTGCCTACGACGGCAATACTCACAGTATCGAAATAAGCGGAGATTTGCCCGAGGGCGCAACAGTTACCTATAAGGCGGTTGACGAGGGAGGAAAGGAAAACAGTTTTTCCGAAATTGGGGAATACCCCGTTGAGGCGAAAATTGAATGCGAAAACTACAACACCCTTACCCTTTACGCTACCTTGACGATATACCAAGCCCCTATTCTTTCCGTTGAGGAAGAAAAGGAAAGTTTGAAAATCGACGGCGCATTGAAATACGACGACCTTTTCGCCGCTTTGATGAAACACAACTTCACCCTTACGGTTCAAGTTGGGACAAAGCAAACTTATCCCGACGGCGAAATTACTTATTCCGAGTTTGATTATTTCACCTATGGCGTAACTGAAAATACCTTTTATGCTTATTACGATTATTCAAGCAAATACCTTAACGATTGTATGGAGTTTGCTACAATCGTGGGAGATGACGTGCTTGTTTCTTCGGTTATTGTAAAAACCGGGGAAATCACCTACAGGAAGGTGCCTGCCTCCGCATTTTTCGAAACTTTCGGTGGAGAACTTATCTCCGCCCCCTTCGTTCATCTTGGAGAAACCAAGGAGGGTGGATTTACCCCCGTTGAAGTTCCCCTTTACAAAACTACTTATTCAAATTTCCAAATTAAAGAGGGGAAATTTTCCTTTGATACCTACAATTTCTATTTCCACGAAGAATATACAAACAGCGAAATTGAAATTTATACCTATTCAAATATCGGAAACACAAAGATAACTATTCCCGAAGAATACATGCCTAAGCAAGAAGATGCAAACACCTATGCCTTTGGCGATTTTACCTTAGACGGAGTTTTGTACTACTTTTACAATGACGCGTGGAAAGCCATTATCGACTTATCCTTTTACGACGTCGTCCTTATCCCCCCTCAAGAAATTTTCCTTTTGCCCAGCGTTTACGGTGTGAAGGTTTGGGAGATTGCTTTCCCTGGAAATATATACAACAAAAATTTCACCGGGTATAGTTACCTAGTCTATTTCAATCAAAACTTGAACTACCAAGATGAGTACTCTGATTTAGGATCTGTCAGTTCAACGTCAACAGTCGCCATTCAAATCTTTGAAAACAACGGCGGTATGGTCTATTATTACAGCGAGTGGAAACCTTTTATTGATTAACTTCACACCTTTTGCAAAAGCGAGTTTTACACGCCTTGCAATTTACAATTAATATACCTTTAACAAGGTCCAAATTAAAACATCGGGTTTTACCCTTTTAAGGAGAAAATTATGGAAAAAGTAAGAATTCAAGACAATCTTTACAATTACGTCAACCAAGAAAAGTTGGATAAACTTGTTATTCCCGACGACAAACCCACTGCCGGCGGTTTTTCCGAGCTTGCGGAAAGCGTTGAAAAAATTATGATGGGCGAGTTTAGGGCGATGGCTGAAAACAAAAACTATCCCAACGATTATATAAAAAGAGCGGTAGAATTGTACTCAATGGCAATCAACGGAGAAAGAAGGGCAAAGCACGGTATCGCTCCTGCCCTTGAAAGCCTTGCGATTTTAGATGAAATTAAGACTACAAAGGATTTCAGCCGTCTTTACAAAACCTTGTTTTTGAAGGGTATCCCCACTCCTATCTACGTGGACGTTGATACGGATATGAAGGATTCTTCCCGTCATCTTGCCTATATCGTTGGCGCAAACGTAATATTGCCTGACGCATCCTACTACAAGCCTGAAAGAGAGGCTCAGAAGGTAAGTCTTTTGGGTATGTGGTCCAAATTCACCAAGGAAATTTTGGCAAAAACAAACCTCACCGCTGAAGAACAAGAAGTTTATATCAAGGATACCCTCGCCTTTGACGAGATTTTGGGTAGTCTTGTAAAGACTAGAGAAGAGTGGTCGAGATATATCGAATCCTATAATCCTTTTGAAGAAGAAAAGGTTGCCGAAATGGTAAACACAATTGATTTTGACGCAATACTCAAAGACCTTTTCGGTCATATCCCTTCCACAATCGTAGTTGCCGAGCCTAGGTATTTCGGCGCGTTTACAAAGGTTTTCAATGAAGAAACCTTGACCGTATACAAGCACTGGGCTTTTGTGATTGGTCTTTTAAAAGTTTGCTCTTTCTTATCCGAAGAATTGCGTGATTTGGGCGGTGCTTTCATGCGCGCTTTGACCGGCGTTGCAACAATGCGCTCTATTGACAAATTCGCCTATGGTATCGCATCCGAGGCTTTCTCCGAGCCGGTAGGTATCTATTACGGTGAAAAATACTTTGGCGAAGAAGCTAAAAAGGATATCACCGAAATAGTTTATCAAATTATCGACACCTACAAGAAAAGAATCAAAACTAATGAAATTTTGGGAGATGAAACAAAGGAAAGAGCTATATTAAAATTGTCCAAAATCGGCGTTAAGATGGGTTATCCCGACAAGGCAAGGGCAATTTATGACAAACTTGTCTTCAATCCCGAAGGCTCGCTTTTCAATGCTATGATGGAAATGAGAGAGGTTAGACAACTTGATATGCTTAGCAAACTTGACAAACCTACCCAGCCTGAAAACTGGGCTATGCCCGGCCACATGGTCAACGCTTGCTACAATCCTTCTGTAAACGATATCACCTTCCCTGCCGCAATTTTACAGCCCCCCTTCTATTCTCTCAAGCAAACGAGAAGCGAAAACCTTGGTGGAATCGGCGCGGTTATCGGCCACGAAATTTCTCACGCCTTCGATAGCAACGGCGCCAAGTGCGACGAAAACGGAAATATCAACAACTGGTGGACTGAGGAAGACTTTGCAAGATTTGATACTAAGGTAAAGCAAATGATTGAGCAGTTTGACGGAATCGAACTTCCTTGGGGAAAGGTAAACGGCGCCTTTATCGTAAGCGAAAATATGGCGGACAACGGCGGTATGGCGGTAACCTTGGATATTATGTCAAGGACCAAGGGCGCTGACTATGAAGAATATTTTTGCAACTGGGCACGTGTTTGGTGTCAAAAGGCAAGACCTGAATACTCGAAGATGCTTTTGTCCGTTGACGTACACGGTCCTGCAATTTTAAGGACAAACATGCCTCCCAGAAACTTTACCGAGTGGTATAAAACCTTCGACGTAACCGAAAAAGATCAAATGTATATTCCCGAGGATAAGAGAATTGTTATTTGGTAAAAAAGCATGAGCGAAAAAGTCCAAAAAATCCACGATAAAGAAAGGGAAAATCCCTGTGGTAAACTTGTTACCACGGTAAATTTTCTCTTGGAAAAATTTGTGGGTGGACAGATATTTTTCACCGAATTAGACAAGGTTGTCAAGGGGGATTTTGAAATTTTGTCCTACTTGATTGATGCGACCTTGAAAAAATGGGGTGAGGAAAAACCCCTGCTCGTTGCGAGCGGAGAGGTTGGAATCTTCCTAGAAAACTTTAAATTCCCCGTGGATATTCTAGTTCCCGGGGGATTGAGGTTTGAGCCTAAAAAAATAGATCTTGCTCCTTTCAAAAAGCAAATTGAGGAAAAAAAGGTTGTTTTCGTTGACGATTCTTATTTCAGCGGTCGGACGGTTGAGGTAGTCAAAGAGGCGGTTGAAAGTTTAGGCGGAATTTTCCTTGGCGCATACGTGGTCTATGACGGGGCGAAGGAAAAAAATCCTGAGGTTTTCTCCCTTTATAGGTATTACGATTATCACGATGAAGAGGGAAATCCCCTTGATGATAGGACGTAAGGCTTTATAAATAAAGTTTCCCTTCGTCCAAAGAAAAAAACGTATCACCGCTTTTTTAAAAAGTATCAATACGACCCCGAATTGTTTCTTAACAAAAAGAATTTTAAGCCCTACGTTTAGGACAACAAAATGTGGACGTTTATATAAAGTGGCAAAAGACCTTGAGACGTTCCCTTTGCCATTTGCTTGGGATATAAAATCGTGGGAGAGTTGAAGATTTACAATAAGGACGGATTGAAATGGTAAAAGTTGAAAAAACTTCTACCATTCCCCCCGAGACGGTTATCCCTGAAGAAGTAAATCAATTTTTGGACGAAGAATAGACTAAACAATAAAACTAAACAAAAAAACCATCACAAAGCGTGATGTCCTTAGCGGAGAATTTTACACTCCCCGCAAAGTGCAAGCATCGCATTTGACTGGTCAAACGTATTATGGGCTAAGCCCAAACCATAAACCCCCAAAGCTCATGCTTCGCTTCGGGGAACCCCTACACAAGCAGAAAGAGATAACAAATAGGTTATTCGCCGAAATGTTATCTCTTTTTCTGTTGGTATAAAGTGATATTCTTTGCTGACGCAAAGAGTGATATTGTCGCACAGCGACAGTGATATTGAAGCCTTGTTGCTTCAG
>JAEDHM010000126.1 GCA_016296985.1 Clostridia bacterium | reverse complement strand
TGGATTATATCGTTTGACACTTTCTTGTCAAGTTGATAGAATAGTTGTACTCGTGTAATGCTGCACGGGGCTATTTTGTTGTAATTTAAAGGAAACAAAGTGGAAAGTATTGAAGAATTACTTAAAAACAATCCCAAAAAACTTGTCGGGCTGAGGCAGGTTTTGCGAGGATTAAACGAAGATACTTTATGGTGTGTCATAATGTCTTCGAACTGCGACGAAGGAATTAAACGCGAAGTGCTCGCTTTAACTCGAGTCAAAAAGGTAAAGGTTGTCTCCGGCATCACGATGGAACAACTGGGAAGCCTTTGCGGAATCGACGTCAAAGCGTCCACCGTCGGCTTAATTCGTGACTAGCGGTTATTCAACTTGGTGCGAAAGCACATTGGGTTATCCTTCGGGTTGGTGGGTAGCTCATCCGATTATTCTAAAAGGAGGTAAAGTATGCCAACAATCAATCAATTAATTAGGCACGGTAGAGAAAAGCAGACCAAAAAGACAATGTCTCCCATACTTCAAAAATGCCCTCAAAAGCGTGGAGTATGTTTATCTGTTACCACAACTACACCTAAAAAGCCTAACTCTGCTATGAGAAAAATCGCAAGAGTACGTTTGAGCAACGGCATGGAAGGTACCGTATATATTCCCGGTATCGGACACAACTTGCAAGAGCACAGCGTTGTTTTAATTCGTGGCGGCAGAGTAAAAGACTTGCCCGGTGTTAGATATCACATTGTTCGCGGAACGCTCGATACTGCTGGTGTAGCTAAGCGTAAGCAAGCTCGCTCTAAGTATGGCGCAAAGAGACCTAAATAATCATCAAATCGGATGATGCACAACAAATTTACAAGGAGGAAGTAAAATGCCAAGAAGAAGTGGTGTTCCTAAACGTGACGTACTTCCAGATCCCGTGTACAATTGCAAAATTGTTACCAAACTTGTCAACCAAATTATGTTGGACGGCAAAAAGGGAACTGCAGAACATATAGTATATAGCGCGTTTGATATTATAAAGGAAAAAATGAGCATGAATCCCTACGAAGTATTCCTTAAAGCGTTGGAAAACGTTATGCCTCAAGTAGAGGTTAAGGCAAGAAGAGTAGGCGGCGCAACTTATCAAGTACCTATGGAAATTCGTCCCGAAAGAAGACAAACCTTGGGTATCCGTTGGTTGGTTTTATTCATGAGAAAACGCAGTGAACGCAAATCTGACGAAAGACTTGCAGGCGAACTTATGGATGCATACAACAACGCAGGTGGCGCTGTTAAGAGAAAAGACGAAATGCACAGAGCCGCAGAAGCAAACAAGGCTTTCGCGCATTTCCGTTGGTAGGCCGACTGGGCTTTTGTCACACAACCGTTTATGAGGGATATACATTTAGAATCCGTTAGAAATATAGGCATAATGGCCCACATAGACGCTGGCAAAACCACCATTACCGAGCGCATTCTTTACTATACGGGGAAAACCCATCGTATAGGCGAGGTGCACGACGGTATGGCCCAAATGGATTGGATGGTGCAAGAGCAAGAGCGTGGTATTACTATCACCTCAGCCGCTACCACTTGCAAGTGGAAGGATTGCACTATCAACATAATCGACACTCCCGGCCACGTTGACTTTACCGTTGAGGTAGAGCGTAGTTTGAGGGTGTTGGACGGTGCAGTTGCGGTTTTCAGCGCAAAAGAAGGCGTTGAACCGCAATCCGAAACCGTATGGCGCCAAGCGGACAAGTACAGTGTTCCTCGTATTGCGTTTATCAACAAGATGGACGTCGAGGGCGCGGATTTCCGCCGAGCCATAAAAAGTATGAAGGACAAGCTGTCGGCAAACGCTATTGCCGTTCAGTTGCCTCTGGGACAGGATAAAAGTTTCAAGGGCGTTGTCGATTTGATAGAGATGAAGGCAGTTGTATATCCCGACTCGGGTGACGGACTTAACTTCGACGTTGCTGAAATCCCCGCCGATTACGCCGAGGATGCAGAACTCTCTAGGGCCGAATTGGTTGACGTTCTTGCGGAAAACGACGATATCTTGCTTGAAAAGTATTTCAGCGGAGAAGAAATCACTGCAAGTGATTTAAAATCGGCGTTGCGCCGTTGCGTAAAAGCAAACAGCGTAGTACCAGTTTTTTGTGGAAGCGCATTCCACAACCAGGGTATTCAACCTTTGCTTGATGCAATAAACGCTTATCTTCCCTCTCCCTTGGATATTGGACAAACCGAAGGGCACAGTCCTAAGGATATGGACAAATCCATAATCCGCAAAGCCGACGATGACGAACCTTTTTCCGCTTTGGCGTTTAAGGTTATGACCGACACCTACGTAGGAAAGTTGGTTTACGTGAGAGTTTACAGCGGTTGCTTAAAGTTGGGCGAAATGGTTTACAATCCCAACAAAAAGTCAAAGGAGAGGGTAAACAGAATCCTTCGTATGCACGCAAACGACAGGACCGAACTTTCCGAAATACGCACCGGTGATATTGCCGCCATAGTAGGGTTGAAAGATACCGTAACGGGGCACACTTTGTGTAAGGAAAGTCATCCTATTGTTTTCGGGGAAATGGAATTTCCCGAGCCGGTTATCAAGCAGGCAATCGAGCCCAAGTCCAAAGCGGACGCCGACAAGATGGCAAACGCCTTTGTGAAATTGGCGGAAGAAGATCCTACCTTCAGGACCTATACCGACAAGGAAACGGGACAAACCATCATTGCGGGTATGGGCGAGTTGCACCTTGAAATTATCGTTGACCGCTTGCGTAGAGAATTTAAAGTAAACGTCAACATCGGAAAACCTCAAGTTTCCTACAGAGAAAGATTGATGGGTTCTGCTGTGGTAAAAGGCGTTTGCGATATGCTTGTTGCAGGCAAAAGACAATATGGCGAAGTGGAAGTTTCCTTCAGTCCCACCCCTATCGGTACGGGTATTCAAATTGTGGACAAGTTTAAAAGTTCGTTACCTAAAGAACTTTTTGCTGGAGCAAAAGAGGGCGTTATGGCCGCTCGTACGGCAGGTGTTTACGGATACGAAGTTTTGGACTTTAAGGCAGAAATCAAGGATGCCGGCTTCAGCGAACTTGACAGTAGCGAACTGAGTTTCAAGGTTGCGGGAGCGGACAGTTTCAGAAAGGCAATGTTCCAAGTTGGAACCGCGCTTTTAGAGCCTGTTATGAGAGTTGAAGTAAGCGTACCCAACGAATGCGTTGGCGACGTTATGGTTAACCTCAACAACAGACGAGGCAGCGTCAAAGGTATAAACACCGACAGAGGCTTGCAAATCGTCGAAGCCTTGGTGCCTTTGTCCGAAATGTTTGGATACGCCACCGATTTAAGGACGGTTACGTCAGGAAGGGGCAATTTCTCAATGAAAGTTGATACTTATGAGGTTGTTCCCGAAAGTATTCTTAAAAAACTACACGGCGTGTAGTTGACAATTTTAAAATAATAAACTACAATGTAGTTACAAACTCTAATCAAAGACATTATTTAGGAGGATTATAATAATGGCAAAGCAAAAATTCGACAAGAGTAAGGTACACGTTAACGTAGGTACCATTGGCCACGTAGACCACGGTAAAACCACATTGACCGCTGCCATCACAATGTATTGTGCTAATAAGGGTAATGCCGCTGTTATGAAGTATGACGAAATCGACAAGG
>JAEDHM010000016.1 GCA_016296985.1 Clostridia bacterium | reverse complement strand
GTTAAAATTCTTGCGGATCGCGCAGGGCTTAAGATGCCTGCATTGACTAGCCGTGATGGCATGAGTAAGGAAGAAAAGGAAAAACTTTATTCCTTAATGAAGGATGCCGGACGTTATTATTTTTCCGAGTTACAACTTAGCCCCGAAACGCAAGACTATTTGAAGAAAAGAGGTATATCAAAAGCCACGGCAACAAAGTTTGGCTTAGGTAAATCAAAAGATTTTGATTCTTTGATCCCCGCACTAGAGAAAAAGGGCTATACTCGTAAACAAATGCTTGACGTAGGTTTGATTGCAGAAAAGAATGGTAAATTTTATGATTCCTTAGGTGGCCGCATGATTGTGCCAATCATAGATCCTTTGGGAAGAGTAGTTGCTTTTGGTGGAAGGTTGATGGAAAAATCCGATTTTGCCAAATATAAAAACACGAAGGAAACTTTGCTTTTCGTAAAAAATCGCACATTGTTTAATCTTAATAACGTAAAAGAACTTACACGTACGCAACAATATTATAATCGTTGAAGGCTATATGGACGTAATTGCTTTGTATCAAGCAGGTATTAAAAACGTTGTAGCAAGTATGGGTACAGCATTGACTGTTCAACAAGCAAAACTTTTGAAATCCTACGTTAATGACGTTTATATTTGTTACGACGGCGATTCGGCAGGACAAGAGAGTACGTTGAGGGGTTTGAAGATTTTAAAGAGCAATAATCTTAACGTTAAAGTTGTCTGTCTCCCCGAAAATATGGATCCTGACGAAGTCGTAAGAGATAAGGGCGTTGAAGCCTTTTACGATTGCTTAAATAAGGCGTTGCCGTTGTATGAATATCGTTTGGTAAAAGCAATGGCTAGTTTTGATCTTAATACACCCGATGGTCGCAGTGGTTATGCAAAAAAGGCTCTTGCAATAATTTCCGACCTTGACGTTGTGGAGCAGGGTGCTTACATTGAGTATATATCTGAAAAAACGTCAATTCCTCGTCAATCCTTAGAAAAGGGAATATTTGAAGTTGAGGAGAAAGAGACTGTTCCTGAGCGTAAACTGCAAGATAGTGCTTATTACGAAGCCTCACGATATATCCTTTATTGTATATATTATGGAAAAGAGTTTGCAAAAGCGGATATTGATCCCGATTGCTTTATCGATTTCAAATATAAAAGAATTTATGAATATTTATTGAAGTGTAAGATGGAGGGGCTTAATGCCGATCTCACAGCAATGGAAACCTTGCCTTCCGACGACCCAGAGTTGAAATCTATTCTAGAGTTTAATTATGAAAAGGTATCAAACCCTGAAACCTATTATCGCGAGTGTTTGAAGCGAATAAGACACGAATGGTATAAAGAAAATATGCGTTCTCTTCAAGAAGACTATTCTAAAGCAACAAGCGATGATGAAAGGGCGCAAATCCTTAAACTTATGAGCGATTTGCAAAAACATAAAAATGCTTTTTAACCTAATGGAGGTGTTTAATATTTATGGAAAATAACGAAAAAGATCTTTTACTTAAAGCGCAAATAGAAAAACTAATTGCTCAAGGTAAAGTAAAAGGAACAATACCTGAAGAGGAGATCGTCGCAAAGCTTGAGAAAATTGACGTTACTGCCGAAGATATTGAGGCCGTATATCAAGCGATTGCCGCCGAAGGTATTGAAATCGTATCCGCTGTTTCTGAAAAGGACAGCAATATGGATAAGATTTTGACCGAAGTAAACGTAGATGACGCTGTAAAACTGTATTTGCGTGATATTGGCAGTTACGCCTTGTTAAGCGTTGAAGAAGAGCGTGCATTGGCAAAAGCTATGTCCGAAGGTGATGCCGAGGCTAAGCGTAGACTTTCCGAGGCAAACTTGCGCCTTGTTGTTAGCATCGCAAAAAAATACGTTGGAAGGGGAATGGCTTTTTTGGATTTGATTCAAGAAGGTAATTTGGGCTTGATGAAAGCCGTTGAAAAGTTTGATTACACCAAAGGATTTAAGTTTTCAACTTATGCAACGTGGTGGATAAGACAAGCTATTACAAGAGCAATTGCCGACCAAGCAAGAACTATTCGTTTGCCTGTACATATGGTCGAGACTATCAACAAGACTGCGCGTGCTACTCGTTATCTTACTCAGATTTTGGGACGTGATCCCACCGCTGAGGAAATTGCAAAAGAAATGGGTATGACTCCCGAGAAAATCAGGGAAATTCAACGTACCGCTCAAGATCCCGTTTCCCTTGAAACTCCTATCGGTGAAGAGGAAGATAGCCATCTTGGTGATTTCATTGAAGATACTACTGCAGCGCAACCTGCCGACAAGGCTGAACAATCAATGATCAAGGATCAATTGATGAAGATCCTTTCTACTTTAACTCCCCGTGAAGAGAGAGTTATTAGAATGAGATACGGTCTTGATGATAACAGGGCAAGAACACTTGAAGAAGTTGGACAAGCTTTTGGCGTAACAAGAGAACGTATACGTCAAATTGAAGCCAAAGCATTGAGAAAACTTCGTCATCCCAAACGTAAAGAAAAACTTAAAGGATTTGTGGATAAATGAGATTAACGCTTTCTCCACGTCTTTCCGCCATTGCGGAACTTTTAGCGGATACAGACAGTTTTGCCGACATCGGAACTGATCACGGCAAATTGCCTGTTTTTGCTTTACAAGAGGGTATTGTTTCAAAGGCGATTGCAACTGATATCAGCGAAAACTCCTTGAATAAAGCAAAGTTACTTGCGGAAATTTCGGGCGTCGAACTTATTACTCGCTGTGGAGACGGATTGTCTGTTTTGAAAGAAGGCGAGGTAGAAACCGTAGTTATCGCCGGAATGGGCGGTTTGGAAATGATCAACATTTTAGAAAACGCTCCATGCACTTTTGACAATTATATCTTTTTGCCTCACACTAAATCCCACGAACTTCGTGTATATCTAAAAAGCAGAGATATTGGTATAGATAAAGATTTTTTGATTAAAGAATCTGGAAAATTCTACAATCTAATTACTTGTAGAATATCGAACAAGTGGAACAATGCTCGTCTATACATTGGAGAGGATAACGTTGGCTTGAAAGTATTTTTAGAGTATTACGCAAAAAGAAAGGCTCAAATTTTATCTTTAATCGAAGTTGAGCCGGCAAACAAACTTCGCTTTGAATCAGAGCTTGCCGAATTGGAGGAAATTTACAATGAAAGTATATGAGATAGAAAAAATATTGCTGGACTTTGCGCCTTCTTATATAGCAGAGCCTTGGGATAACGTTGGATTATTAGCAGGTTTTTCTCAAGAAAACGTAACAGGGATTTTGCTTTGTGTGGACGCTACGAAATCCGTCATTGACGAGGCTGTCACTAAAAATTGCAATCTGATTGTAAGTCATCACCCCATAATAATTCGTGATGCTAAAAAGTTTAACGACGAGTGTGGTATGTATTCCCCCGAGGTAGTTGCTTACGCTTTAAGAAAAGGTGTAAACGTTATTTCATTACATACAAACCTAGACAAATGTGAAGGTGGAATTAACGATTCTTTAGCAAAACTTTTCGAAGGTACGGATATCCAAGTAACTTACGAGGGAGATATTGGTCGTAAATTTACCGTTGAAAAACAAACCCTTAATGAGTTTGCGAAAAAGGTTTCAAAATTAATCAATGATGACAACGTAAAATTTATAGGTAACCCTGATGATATCGTTGAAGATTGTTACGTTATAGGTGGTTCAGGCGCAGATGAAAGAACCTTGCAAATGGTCGCAAAAGAGGGATTGACTTTCATCACCGGAGAGGTAAAACATCATATTGCAATAAACGCAGTTGCTTTGCAATGCAAAATAATTGACGTAGGACACTTTACTAGTGAGAGAATTTTTGTTAATATTATATATGACTTACTTAAAAAGGAAGAGTATAATCTTTGCATTCCTGTTTTAAAAGCAGAGGCTGAAGAAAATCCTTTTAAGAAAATCAAGGAGTAAATATGAAGATTGAAGTTTTGTTAGAGTATCAAAAATTGGATTTAGAAAGAATCAAAATTGAAAGTGATTTTGCTTCTGGAAAAGTTTGCCAAATTTACAATAAATGCGTTAAGGATTTGCAAAATGCAACTAAAAACATCGAACGCATCAACAATGAGGCTGAAGAAATGACGAATACCATGAATAGCCTTATTGAGCAATATACTATTTTGGCGCAAGATTTATCCGAGTCTGAAAATTCAATGGATGAAATAAATGATACTACTGCTGCTGAGTTTTTTATTAGAAAGGCTGAACAGCTTTCTGCAAAGATAAATCAATTATCTAAGGAAATTGGCGCTATGTCTCAACGCATTGCTGAAGTTCGTACACAATACGAAAAAGCCCTTGCAACAAGGAACGAAGCAAGAAGACAGGGTAAAGAAATTGAAGGAACTTATATGCGTGATTTGAGCGAAGCGAAAAAAAGAATCGCAGAAATTAAGGCAAAGATGAAAGACTTAGAGTCTCAAATCGAGGAAAGGTTCGTAAGTTTCTATAAGAGAATGAGACAAAGTCAAAAAGGTGCGCTTGTCGTACCTCTTCAGGGTACAAACTGTGGTGGTTGTTTCAACGATATTCCTTATGGCCTTTTGCAAAAGATGGATGACAATGAGATAATCGATTGTCCTCACTGTGGTCGTTTGATTTACAAGCATCAAAATGACTAACGTAGTTGCTGCCCTTATCTGGCAAGGGGACAAATTTATGATTTGTCAACGTCCTTCACATAAGGCACGTGGCTTGATGTGGGAGTTTGTCGGAGGTAAGGTAGAAGAAGGAGAAAGTTTTGAAAATGCCCTTATCCGCGAATGTCGTGAAGAACTTGCCATTGAAATAAAACCTCTTGACATTTTCACCGAAGTGAAACACGTCTATCCAGATATTACAATTTCTCTTACGCTGTTTAACGCAGTTATTACGTCGGGCGAACCGATTTTGTTAGAGCATGAAGATTTGCGGTGGATTAAACCTTCGGAAATCGACGAATATCAATTTTGCCCTGCAGATAAAGAAATACTAGAAAAGATCAAGTGCAATACTCAAATATAGTAAAAGCGACCTTCCTATCACGACCTAATAGATTTGTAGCGAAGGTATTGCTTGATGGAAAAGAAATATTCGTACACGTTAAAAATACCGGTAGATGCCGAGAACTTTTGATTCCCGGCGCTACCGTTTTTTTGCAGGATTTTTCACAACAGGCTCAATACCGGAAGTACAATTATTCTCTAATATCCGTATATAAAGGGGACGTTTTGGTTAATATGGACAGTTCGGCTCCCAATAAAGTTGTGGGTGAAATTTTGTTAGGAAGTGAAGCGTACGTACCCGACATGGGGAAAATCATTTTCGTAAAACCTGAAGTTGTATTTGAAGATTCAAGATTTGATTTTTACGTAAAAGACGAAAATGGCAAAGAAGGATTTATTGAAGTAAAAGGAGTTACGCTTGAGGAAGACGGCGTTGCAATGTTTCCCGATGCTCCTACGACAAGAGGAATAAAACATTTGCGCGGACTTGAAAATGCATATCGTCAAGGATATTCGTCAACAGTTATATTTGTCGTACAAATGACCGGGTGTAAGTATTTTACTCCAAACTATAAGGGAGTACCTGAATTTGGGAAAGCCCTTGAACATGCCGAGGAAAATAAGGTGAATATTTGCGTTTTTGAATGTGAAGTCTCAAGCGACACTTTGAAAATTTCAAATAGAATTCCCAAAATATTAAATAGATAAACTTATACATATTAAAGAGTCGCATAACATAAATTTCATTTATGGAAGATTATAGCGACTTTTATTTTGGGAAATATAAAAAAGAGAGGGAAAGTAAAGAGAAAGATGAAACTTATTCTCACCTAGGTGATGAAGGGAAATCACACGTAGAAGATACACGAAAAATAGAGAAAAAGGAGAAAATAAAACAAGACTTTAAGCACAAATATTTGACGGTAATTTGTGTACTTTGTATAAGTGTAGCCTTGTTGTTTTTATCCGTTGAATATTTCTCTCCTATTGGAATTGTTAATGAAATTAAAAGTTTTTCCAAAAGCGAAACAAAAGGTTTTTCATTGTATGCCGTATCCTTTGGAACCTTTGAAAATTTAGAAGCAGCAAGAAATTCGGCAATGGCTATTAGAAGTTCTGGTGGGGGAGGGTATATATTGTTTGACGGAGTTTACAAGGTTTTAGCATCGGCGTATAAAAGTGAAGAAGACGCAAGCAAAATTGCTAATATAAACACGGCAAAGGTTGTAGAAATCAAAATCACACCGCCCTCGGAAAAGGATTTTTCTATTAAAATCCGTGATAGTGCAAAAAAGACCTTCTCATTTAAAGAAAGCCTTTTTGAAACATTGTATGATATTTCGACAAAATTGGATTTGGGCGAGATCACAAAAGAGGAAGCAATTGCTCGCATCAAAATCGCCCGAGATGATTTTAAGTTGCAAATTGAGGACTATATCGACAACTATAAGCAAGATAGTAATGATAAAACGTTGTCTTATTGTGCAAAATTGACGACGGCGCTCGAACTTTTAAATAACCTTTTAAATGAAAAATTAGAACGACCTTCATTACTTGCCGATATAAGATATAGCTATCTCGTGATTGTAAACTTGTAATTATTTCTTTTTTGCGGTTGATTTGCCTTTTCCGTTTTTAGAATTTGTCTTACCTTTTGAATTTTTGGAAGACTTTTTAGTTGTCGTTGATTTTGTGGCTTGAGGAGCGGGTTGTTTTTCAGGTTTTACTCTCACGTATGAAACCGCTCCTTTTTCGGTAGTAACGGTTTTTTCTTCGATATTGCTTATTGCTAAAACTAAATCTTTTAATTTGGCATGGCCGTAAGTACGAGTATCGAAAGCAGGATCACGCTTTTGCAAGTTGTGTCCTAAAAGTGAAAGATAGGTCCAACCATCGTCTCCGCTAATTTCTTTTAAAATTGCTTCAATAGTAATTGAAAGCTCTTTCAAATCTTGCGCGGGCTGATCTTTTGCTGTGCCAATAGTTTGAGCGGAATCAGTGTTTTGATTTTTTAATACTTCGAGATAAATAAATCTTTCACAAGATTTTATAAACGCAGAAGGCGTTTTTTGTTCACCCATGCCGATTACAAGCATTCCTGCCTCTCTCAAGCGTTGAGCAAGTTTTGTAAAGTCACTATCCGAACTAACTAAACAAAAAGCGTTAACTTTGCCTGCGTATAAAATGTCCATCGCATCAATAATCATCGCAGAGTCGGAAGCATTTTTTCCCGTTGTATAGCTGTACTGTTGAATGGGTTGGATTGA
Source organism: Clostridia bacterium (assembly GCA_016296985.1). Taxonomy (GTDB): domain Bacteria; phylum Bacillota; class Clostridia; order Christensenellales; family CAG-1252; genus JAEDHM01. The sequence continues at coordinate 8,979 of JAEDHM010000016.1, read as the reverse complement.
GTGTTCTAACAACAAGTTTTTCCAACCGCTGTTTTTTGGATCCGTCCAATCGGCATATATTCTTTTATAGGTTGCGGTACCATACTTTGCAAGTTCGTCCAATAGAACTTTTAGATATCTGTGAGATGCATTTTCAGCATCAATTAACACCGCAATTTTGATTTCGTTATCTGTCATTTTATTCTCCTTATAAAAAGAGGACGAGCATTTGCTCGCCCTTGTGGTACTGTGCGGCTTTCTCCGACTGTATTTACCGAAGCGGTAACTCGGTAGGTTGCTCCTTTAGAGCGACCTTGTGGCACACCCGACGAACTGTTTAATGCTGCTGCGGTCAAGCCCTGACATGGTTCGCAGAGTCGGATTGCACAAGACCCTAATATCAACACTCCTTGCCGAGGCCAGCCTCCCATAGATACAGCCTCGGTTAGCCGTCAGTCTCGCTATAGCGGATTGCGAGTTACAGGGCACCGCTAGCTCCCCACCTTGCACAGCGGTATAATTATACACCATAAATTGTAATTTTACAAGCATTTGCAAGAAAATATTGTTTTGTAGAGTTCTACTGAGTAAATATTGAAGGTAATCTTGCCATATAATGTGGCATTGGGTGCTAAAATATTATAAAATTCTTGACAAAATATACTTTGTATATATATTATAATAAAAGTGAGAAACTGTACAGGAGAGTTATTATGTACGATAAAGTCAGCACGGGAATGAATTTTTGTGAAAGAGAAGCCGAAGTTTTGAAATTTTGGAAAGAAAACGGCATTTTCGAAAAAAGCGTTCAACAAAACGAAGGAAAGGAAAAGTTCAGTTTTTACGACGGTCCTCCTACAGCCAATGGAAAACCCCATATTGGTCATATTTTAACTAGAGTTATGAAGGACATAATTCCACGCTACCGCACCATGAAGGGTTATCACGTGTTGCGTAAGGCAGGTTGGGATACTCACGGTTTGCCCGTTGAACTTGAGGTTGAAAAACTTTTGGGTATGGATGGAAAACAAGATATCGAAAAATACGGTATCGAACCTTTTGTCGCAAAATGTAAAGAAAGTGTTTGGAAATATAAAAGTGAATGGGAAAAAATGAGTGATCGCGTTGGCTATTGGGCCGACATGGAAAATCCGTATATTACCTATGACGATAACTATATTGAATCCATTTGGTGGGCTGTAAAGGAAATTGATAAACAAGGTTTGCTTTATAAAGGACACAAGATCGTGCCTTATTGCCCCCGTTGCGGAACTGCTCTCTCAAGCCATGAAGTAGCGCAAGGCTATAAAGACGTTGAAGAAAAATCCATTTTCGTTAAGTTTAGACTTCAAGAGCAAGAAAACACTTACTTCCTTGCTTGGACTACAACTCCTTGGACGTTACCTTCAAACGTAGCTCTTTGTATGAACCCCGATGAAAACTACGTTAAAATTTCAGTAGGGGACGAGTATTTGATTTTGGCAGAAGCTTTGGTTCCTTCTTTGTTTGAAGAAGGTTCTTACACCGTAGTTGATATTAAAAAGGGTAAAGATTACGAATTTACTCCTTATTTGCCTTTGTTTAGTTTCTATAATGGAAACGACAAGGCATTCTTTGTTACAAACGACGGTTACGTTACTTTGACTGACGGTTCGGGTATCGTTCATATTGCTCCCGCTTTTGGTGAAGACGACGCAAACGTCGGTAAAAAGTATGGTCTTCCCTTTGTTCAAATGGTTAATGAAAGAGGTCGTTTCGTTGATGAAGCCGGCGATTTGAAGGGCATGTTTGCAAAAGATGCAGATAAACCTATCATTGCTGATTTGAAAGCAAGAGGTTTGCTTTTCAAAGAAATGATGTACAATCACAGTTATCCTTTCTGTTGGCGTTGTGATACTCCTTTGCTTTACTATGCAAGAAGTAGCTGGTTTGTAAAAATGACCGCTGTTCGCGATCGTCTCGTTGCAAATAACGCTTCTGTAAATTGGATGCCTGGAACTATCGGTTCTGGTAGGATGGGCAATTTCTTGGAAAACGTTATTGACTGGGGTATTTCACGTGAAAGATATTGGGGAACTCCTTTGCCCGTATGGCGTTGCGAAAAATGTGGAAAAATCCACGTTATCGGAAGCCGTGAAGAACTTTGTAAGTTGAGTGGGTTGGAAAAAGCTCCTGAATTGCATCGTCCTTATATCGATCAGGTTACATTCCCATGCGAATGCGGTGGAACAATGATTAGAGAAAAAGAGGTTATGGACTGTTGGTTTGACTCAGGTTCGATGCCTTTTGCTCAATGGCATTATCCCTTTGAAAATAAAGAAATTTTCGAAAATGATTTTCCTGCTGATTTCATCAGCGAGGCCGTTGACCAAACCCGTGGTTGGTTCTATACCTTGACTGCTTTGTCAACTTTGTTATTCAACCGTTCACCCTTCAAAAACTGTATCGTTTTAGGACACGTTTGCGACAAGGACGGTATCAAAATGAGCAAACACAAGGGTAACGTCGTTGATCCTTGGTCAGTTTTGGATAAGCAAGGCGCAGACGCTGTTCGTTGGTACTTCTATACCGCAAGCGCACCTTGGTTGCCTAGCAGATTTAGCGCCGACAACGTAAGCGAAGCTCAACGTAAATTTATGGGCACTATGTGGAACACTTACGCTTTCTTCGTCTTATACGCCGAAATTGACAAGTATAATCCTACCGAACACAGTCTTGACAAGTGCGAACTTTCTTTGATGGATAAGTGGGTATTGTCCGGATTGAACACCCTTGTTGGTTACGTTGATCAATGTTTGGCTGAGTACAAGATTACAGAAAGCAGTCGCGCTATTCAAGAATACGTTGACAAAGTTTCTAACTGGTACGTACGTCGTTGTCGTGAAAGATATTGGGGTAGCGCAATGACTAAGGATAAAGAAGCCGCTTATACAACCTTGCATACCGTTTTGGTTACCTTGGCAAAGCTTCTTGCTCCTTATACTCCCTTTATGGCAGAAAACATCTATCGTAATTTGGTTTGCAACTTTGATAAAGAAGCTCCTATCAGCGTGCACCTTACCTCTTTCCCTGAAGTAGAAAGCAAGTACATCGATACAAAACTTGAAGAGGAAATGGACTACGTTATGAAGGTTGTTTTCTTGGGGCGCGCTTGTAGAAGTAAGGCAAATATCAAAAACCGTCAACCTTTGTCCGCAGTTTTGGTAAAAAGCACTGTTTCCCCTTCATTGAAAGGCATTACCGATATAGCAGCAGAAGAACTTAACGTCAAGGAATTCAAGTTGATTGAAAAGGATGATTCCTTCATCTCTTATGAAATCAAACCTCAACTCAAAACTTTGGGACCTCGTTATGGACGTGTATTGAACGACATTAGAAACTTCTTGTCAACTGCTGATGCAAAAGCAATAGTAAACGCAGTCAAAAACGGCGGAATTTATACCGTTGAATTGAAAGGCGTGAAGGTCGAACTTGCTGAAACAGATCTTTTGATAAACACCAAGAGTCAAGAAGGTTTCGTTGCAGAAAGCGATGGAAATATGACCGTTGTTTTGGATTGCGAGCTTAGTCAAGAACTTATCAACGAAGGTATCGTTCGCGAATTTGTAAGCAAGATTCAAGCACTTAGAAAAGAGTCGGGTTACGAAGTAGTTGACCATATTAAGTTGCACGTAGAAGGAAAGCAAGAAATTTTAGATCTTGTTACCATTGACGAAGTTAAAGATGACGTTTTGTGCGACGAATTCCTCTCTGAAAACTTCAATGGCATAGTAAAAGAGTTAGATATCAACGGCGAAAAAGTCGTCGTTACAATCTCGAAGGTATAACATGAAAATTGCAACTGACTGGAAAGATTATAAAATAATCGCAACGGGAAACGGAGAAAAACTCGAGAAGTGGGGCAACGTTTGTTTGCTCAGACCCGATCCTCAAGTTATTTGGAAGGCAAAATTTGATTTTTCTTCTTATCCCGCGCTTTCCGCTCGCTATTTACCCGAGGGCAAATTGGGAGAAAAATGGGAATTGATCAAGAACGTACCTGAAACCTTCCGTGTTTCTCGTAAAAACCTTACTTTCAATCTTAAATTGATGAAGGGATTTAAGCATACCGGACTTTTCCCCGAACAAGCTGTAAACTGGGATATGATGATAGGGCTTATTAAAAACGCAAAAAGACCTATCAACGTTTTAAACCTTTTCGCTTATACCGGTGGCGCAACAATGGCTTGCGCATCTGCGGGCGCTTCGGTTTGTCACGTTGACGCCGCTACCTCGATGGTGCAACGCGCTAAGGAAAATATGAAAAGTTCTTCTATGGAAGATAGGCCCGTAAGATACATCATTGATGATTGCGTTAAGTTTGTAAAGCGTGAAATTAATCGTGGTAGAAAGTATGATGCAATAATCATGGATCCTCCAAGTTTTGGAAGAGGACCTTCAGGGGAATTGTGGAAAATTGAATCTAATCTTGACGATTTGATTGCTCTCACAAAAGGCGTGTTATCCGATGATCCCTTGTTTTATCTTATAAACTCGTACACAACGGGACTTCAACCCGGTGTTATAGCAAATCTAATCGACTTAAATTTTAAAGAGAATAAACATGAAACCGATGCTTATGAAGTCGGTTTACCTACACAAGAAGGCATCCCTCTCCCTTGTGGTTGCAGCGGATTGGCAATTTTTAAGAACTAATATGACTTACAAAGACATCAATATTATTTACGAAGACAATCATTTACTCGTTGTCGTCAAACCTCAAAATATTCCCTCGCAAGAAGATAGTTCGGGCGATAAGGATATGCTTACTTTACTCAAGGAATATTTGGTAGAAAGCAAAAACAAGCCCGGCAATGCTTTTTTAGGTTTGGTTCACCGTCTTGATAGACCTACCGGTGGAGTTATGGTTTTTGCAAAAACCTCAAAAGCAGCGGCAAGACTTACTGAAAGTATTCAAAACGGATCCTTTGAAAAAAAATACCTTGCAGTCGTTCTTGGCGAAATTAAGCAAAAGCAAGGTAGATTAGATAACTATTTGATGAAGTATCCTAAACTTAACGTTGTTAAGGTTGTGCCTGCTGCCACAAGTGGTGCAAAGCACGCAGTACTTGATTACAAGGTTTTAGAGGTAAATAATAACAACAGTCTTGTCAACGTAAATCTTTACACCGGAAGAAGTCACCAAATTCGCGTTCAATTTGAATTTGCAGGCTATCCTTTAATCGGTGACGTAAAGTATGGTGGAGAAAGAAGTAACAAGGGATGCAAATTGGCTTTGTGGGCATCCGAATTGCGCTTCCCTCATCCTACCACAGGAGAAATTCTTGTTTTCAGGGTTTATCCTCCCGTTGAGGATTATCCTTGGAACACTTTCGATATAGAAAGACATTTGTCTGTCGCTATACGAAACTAGGATATTACATGGAAAATACTGAAAGACGAAAACTTAAAGAGATTTCAAGATTCAGTCCCACTTTGCAAAGTGGGCTTTCTTCTTTACAAGTTGAGAGTAGAATCGAGGACAAATTGACCAACGAAAAGGAAGTTACTCGCAGTAAATCTTATGCAAGGATAATCTGCGAAAACGTTTTCACCTTTGTTAACGTTGCGACTATTATAATCATTGTAGCCCTTATTTGCGCTGGGCAAATCAATGATACTTTTTCTTCTTGCTTGATTTTTATTAATATGGTTATAGGGATTTATCAAGAGGTTAAAGCAAAAAGAACAGTTGAGAAATTGTCTTTGGTGTTAGAAAGTACTTGTCAAGTATTACGAGAGGGAGTCTTGACGGAAATAAGTACAAAGGATCTTGTCCTTGATGATATTTTTCTCTTGAAAGCAGGTATGCAAATACCTCTTGATTGCATACTTCTCGATGGTTACGTTGAAGTAAACGAATCTATTCTGACCGGCGAAACCGCTCCTGTAAAAAAATCAGTTGGTGAAATGCTTCTTGCAGGAAGTCACGTTTTGGTGGGCGAAGTTTGGGTGAAGGCCGAGCGCGTTGGAAAGGATTGCTATATTAGAAAGATTGCAAAGCTGGCAAAAAACGTCAACAAACCCAAAAGCAATATTTTTAAGGCTCTTGACAAAATTATCAAGGTTATTGCAGTCATCATGGTCGCTTTGGCAATTCCCTCTATTATCATCAACCTTAACGCATCGGGTGGTGCTTGGCAAGCGGCAGTAAAATATACTTCTGCTTCTATGCTTGGAATGATGCCCGTAGGTATGTTTTTCCTTACAAGTTTTTCTCTTGCGGCAGGTGTTTTAAAACTCTCAAAGAAAAATGCATTGGCTCAAGACTTGTACAGCATTGAAATGTTAGCAATGACGGACACCTTGTTACTTGATAAAACGGGTACCATAACCACCGGTGAATTGCAAGTAGTTGAAGAAAAAATCATTGACGATAGTTTTGATTACAAAAAAATATTGTCAGCTCTTTTGTATGCTACGAAGGACAGTAACGTTACCGCAAACGCATTGATAAACCATTTCGGCGTAGAAGAATGTTACGTTGCTACCGACGTTTTACCTTTTTCTTCAAAAAGAAAATTTAGCGCAGTTTCCTTAGGTGATATGGGAACTTTCTGTTTAGGCGCTCCGGATTTCGTCTTATCCTCAGACCTTTTGTCTACACTCAATTTACAAGAAGGTATTGATAAAGGATATAGAATACTTGTTTTATCCCATAGTCGCGAGAGTATTGAAAAAGTAAGCGTTGACAATTCATATCCTATTGCTGTAATCAGTCTTGAGGACACATTGAGAAATGATGCAAAAGAAATTTTGGATTGGTTTGCTGAAAACGAGGTTGACGTAAAGATTATTTCAGGAGACCATCCCGGCACCGTAAGTGAAATTGCAAAAAAGGCAGGAGTTAAAGGCGCAGAAAATTATTTGAACTGCACCGACTTAACTTTTGAAGAACTTGAAAAGTGTTGTGAAGATACTGCGGTATTTGGTCGCGTAAGCCCCGAGCAAAAGGCTGATATCGTACATATCTTGCAAGAGAAAGGGCACGTAGTGGGTATGGTCGGTGATGGCATAAACGACGTTCAAGCTCTTAAGGATTCTGACTGTTCTATTTCCTTTGCTTCGGCTAATGAGGTAGCTAGGAATATTTCTCGTATCGTTTTGATGGACAGTTCTTTCTCCTCATTGCCTGACGTTGTTGCTGAAGGTCGCCGTGCAATTTGTAACGTTGAAAGGTCCGCGTCACTTTACATAATGAAAAATCTGTTTGTTATGATTTTGACTTTATTGTATTGTTGTATGGGCCGTGTATATCCCTTCTCGGCTTCTCAGTTTGTAATCATTGAGTTTTTCGTTTTAGGTATGCCAAGCTTTTGCATTGCTCTACAACCAAACAATAAAAAAGCAACTGGCAAGTTTATAACAAACGTTTTGCGGACGAGTATATGCTCTGGACTATCTTTGGTAGTTGCAGTCCTTGTGGTTTTCGCATTTGTTGGTTTTCCATCTGGGGCGGTCATAGCTGATTCAACAATCACAGGAGGGTGGAGAGCTTTGATATCTTTAGAAGCAACTGCTGGGACCTACGCCTTAGTTTTTGCAGGGTATGTTGCTTTGTTTATTATTTGTTTACCAATGAACAAGTTTAGGCTTCTAGTATTTGGGGCATCACTTGCTTTGTTAGTTATCGCAGTACCTGTTGGATCATATTTCTTTGATAACTTCTTCGAGTTGATTTTGCAGGGCAGTGATACAATATTTATTGGTTGGAATAACGTCTTGTGGATAAGCATTTCAGTTATTTGCGCTTTAGTTGCCAACATTTTATTACGTATTGTAGATAAGCAACTTGAGAAAAAGGGAGCGTATAACAAAATTGACAATTATTTCTCTTTGGTGAAGCGTAGAATAATTCAAAATCATAAAAAATAGTAAACTAATTATATAGAAAAATGGTATGTTCACATACCATTTTTTTGATAGAACTTTCAATTCGAGTTCAGCAGTAAATCATAATCAAAATGGAAAAATGAAGAAATTTTATTAATGGAAGTTCTATATCACAAAATAATAAAAAAATCAATACCCAAAACGAAAATTTAATAATTTATTTCTTTTGCTTAAGTATTGAATTTTATATTTGATTATGGTATAAAATAATTAGTAAATCCTGCAGTGTTCGAGAAGTGGTTATGTCACGACCCCACACACCAAATTGGAATGCGAAACGCGTTGTCCGATGTCAGGCCACATTTTTTTATCGGTGGAAGGCAGACGCAACGGATAGCTATCCACCCTGCAATCGCGGGTTTGGTACGGCCACAATACGGCACAGGCGGGGTTTTTTTTATTTTCTCTTTCCCGTTAACCTGCATCTTAGTTCAAAAATTGCGGTACGGTTTGAGTCCCAATATAGTTTTTTATATGCATCATGATACGAAAGCCATTGATATTCAAAATGCTCGTGAGAAAGGGTAATATCCTCGTTACATTCAAAAGCAAAGGCATATTCAGGGACAATATAGGTATCAGGAGACCAATACTTCAAGTATTCATCTGGGAAAATATTTGTTGGAATATAACACATTGAAGTAAGTTGAAAGATTTTATCAGTTTTAATTCCTACCTCTTCGAAAATTTCTCTTTGAGCGGATTGAAGGACAGTTTCGCCGTCTTCACCGCCACCTGCGACAAATTGCCATTGATCACAATCAGCGCGGTGCAATACACAAAACAAAAGATCATCTTCGACTTTACGATAAGGGATTGCAAGAATTTGATAAGGTGCTCTCATATATTTCTCCTTGAAGTGTAAATAACAAAATATTTTGATTAAAATAAAAAAACACGTAAGGTGTCGTTAGTTTGGTACCCAGTATGGGACTTACGCCACCTAACGGTTATCATGCCGGGGTTGCAAACGCTCCACAGGACCGTTTGTCGTCAACACATCATTGACATCGAATGTTGCCGATGCCAACCCGTTCTCGTCCCAACACAACTTAAAATAAAAACGAC
>JAEDHM010000125.1 GCA_016296985.1 Clostridia bacterium | reverse complement strand
TTTGTTTTTAAGTTTCTGATGCAAAGGTAAGAAAAAAAGATGAGAATTCCAAATTAAATTGGAAAAATTTCGGAATTTTTTTCTCTCAATAGTTTTTCTTGTGCTTCTTTTTCTCTTTTTGGAGCTTCAGAATTATATTTTTCTTTATTTTCTTGTTTCAAGAGGTTTAAGTCGGTTATATACAATTTGGTATCGTCGTAATATGTTTGTCCGTCCCTTAATCGTGTAGAGTGAATCAAAAAATATTCTTTATTGTCCTTTGTACCCAAATAAATCTCATAACCGCCGGGAGTGGGCAATAATTTTAATAGACGCTCTTCAATATCATAGTAATAATGCCCAACAGAACCGTGTTTCCATTCACGATGAAAATTTGGCACATTTTTATAGCACGCATCAATTAGATTTTGAGTTCCAAGTCCTTTCTTTGATTGAATAACAAAAATGTACGGAGTATTTGTAAGCGTGGTTCTTTCAAAATAAAAACAAGGCTGAGAATCCCAAATACTTCCATTTCCACGGAAAAAATAGCCGCCAAAGTTTATGTCGTCACACTCTTTGTACCCAAACAAACTATCACAATCGCAGTTTACTCCATGCTCAATTTTAGGGGTTTGCGATATTTCAGTCAACGGAGGCAATTCGTTTTCGGCAATTGTTTTTTTTGTTGGGGTTTGTTTGCAAAACATTACCATGCAAAGCAGGAAAAAAGCGGAAGAAGCGGCAATAATTGCAATAGTGTTTGTTTTCATGTTATTTTTGTTTAATAGTTTCTGATGCAAAGGTAGGCAAAAAAGATGGAATTTCCAAATTTATTTTTACATAACCTTCATTAGACAAAACAACAATTTCTGCAGCTTCGCTTATAGATTTTTCCAAATCACGATTTCTTGCGTATACTCTTTCTGTGCAATAAGTTTTGTCAAAATGACTACCACAAATACATATTATTGTAAAACATAGACTGATAAAGCTAAACACCATGAATAAACCAACGAAAAATGAAAGTTCGCAACAACATCCCCAAATAAACCAAACAATAGTAAGAAATCCATAAGTGAAAACTGCCCAGAAGTCATCGTCGCTCGGATTCCATGTTGTTGACATAGCTGTTTTGTTACCAAACATTTCTTTATTAGTTATATCGTACTGAACAATCCTCCATTTTTTAGACATTTTTTCATAGTCTTTATCGAACGCTTTATCCCCATATATTTTGTTATATTCTTCCACTGATTCTTGGAATCTTTTTTCCTTTTCTTTCGCTTCTTTTTCTTTAGCTTTTTTTATTCTCGCTTGCATTTTCAAATATTCTTGATGCGCTCTTTCTTCTTCAGCACGTTTTTCCTCAAGAATACTTTTGCTTTCTTTGGTATCTTCTTTAAAGAAAAAACCGTATTCGCCAAAAAGGTTTTTCCTATCTATTTTAATTCCTTCACGGGATGCGGTTTTTCTTGAGGATTTGAACCCTTTGCTGATAAGATGCTCTCGCCATTCATTATCGGTTATTTCGCTTACGAATACGTAAACGGGTATAAGTTCATCCTCGTCCTCGAATAAGGCGGTTGTGTCCTGCTCGCTAATTCGCTTGCAAGCGGCATCGATAATTGAGAGATTTTTATAAACAGGCTTGGAAGGAGTGAGCATTCCCATTTTAACGGCCACGATTTCCCCGTTTTCCCATTTTTTCAAGTCACGGAGTTTTATGTATCCGTATTGTATGGTTTCACAACAACGCAAATTGTTCGTTGTTTCTTTTTTTAAATTGCTATATTTTTTATTCGGCAGGAGGGTAATATGACCTTTGTCCATAATTCCTTTGTTTTTAAGTTTCTACTACAAAGGTAAGTAAAATAACTTTAATTTCCAAATTTATTTTCATTACAGTTCCGCATGCCTCTGCCCGCAGCCTTCTGTTGATCATATTGTGTAATATAGCAAAAAATCTGGCAATTCCAAATAAAAAAACAAAAAACCCACGCATTTCTGCGTGGATTTTAACGAAATGTGATATACTATTTAAGCGTTACGCTTGCGGATGAAGATTCTTCCGTATGTTTTTTCAAGCAATCCATTTTTGTAGATAGCACAAGTTGCGTTCAAGTCGTAAGTTCCTTTTTTGCCAAACTTTGCAAAATATGCATCTTTACACTCTTGCCCCGTATATTTTTTAGTCATCAGTCCGTAAAGGTTTTTGTTACCACTGATTCCTAAAATCTCGAACTGCGCAGGGCAATATTTTGAAAGGAAAGTGATAGGTACACCCATGACCCCATCGTAATCCATAGGAATATCCGTAACCTTGCTGACTTCGATTGCATCGTAGTTCTCGTAGTGGGGGTACTCGTTTGAGTACCGCTTATATAAATCAAGCGGAGTGTTTCTGTTCTTGTTTTCGATATTTGTGAACCAAGAAATTGCAGGGACTTTTCCGTATTTTACGCCATTTTCAACCCTACTCCATTTTTCGTAATGCTCGGGGAGTTTGAACTCCATAGTTGCGTTTGAACTAACACCAAGCCATAGTTTATCCTCTTTAATGTAAGGGAAAATACAAGTGTCAATAACTGCATTGTTGTTTCCCAAGATGATAAACTTCTTCCCATAGTCCATAAGTTGCTTGACATATTCACGAAAAAGGGAGAAAGGCGGATTGGTGACGACCACGTCGGCTTCTTTAAGAAATTCGATACACTCTTCGGAGCGGAAGTCACCGCTACCCTCGAGTTGACGGACTATAATTTCGCTGTCCTCTACCTTGTGGTTGCCGTTCTTATCACCCTCATAGACAAGTACAACACCCTTGCCCTCGGCTTTGTAACCCGTGGTGATAAGTTTCTTGAGACCAAGGAACTCAAAGTTCTTGGAGAAGTATTTGAAGAAATTGGATTCCCTTGCGTCATCGCAATTGCAGTAAACGACTTTACCCTTGAAGAAGTCCTTGTAATTGGAAAGTTCTTTTTCAATGTCGGTCAATAATGTGTAAAACTCATCATTTTTCGCTACCTTAGCTGCGTGGAGATTTGAATTCTTTGCCATAATCTTAAATAGTTTTTGTTATCTCATTTCGTTAATACAAAAGTAGAAAAAATATCTGAATTTTCCAAATTTTTCTGCAATTATTTTCCACCCTGGCAGACAAACTGTAGAAACAGGCGATCGCCCGCTGCAGCACCGGGTTTATATTGTCGTAATATAACAAAAAACCTGAGAATTCCAAATAAAATAGATACTGAAAACAAAAAAAACGCAACCCGTTTGGATTGCGTTCTCTCATTCACTCCACGATTCCCGTCAGTCATTGGGGAACACCCGTAGGATATGTTCGGAAGGCACGGGTGCAAGGTCGGAGTCTGCGTTGAAATGCTCCACGAAATCTTCCCAAGAATCAAAGCTCCACCCACCTTCAATCTTTTCGTTCAGATAACGGAACTCCTCGTCACTCATAGTGTCGTAGCCTTCTTCAAACTTATCCCCCATGCCGTGCTCATAAAGGTATTTGTCAAGGCGGCTAAATGATAAAATTCTAATCTTCATATTCTTACTCGTTTTACATAGATATTAGCTCAACCTTCGTGCTTCTCCGTAGCGAAGAAAAGGTCATTTCGTGAATCGAGGCCGTCTCTACGATATTTTCCATCTTTAGAAAATAAATTAAAATAAGTATGATTTCCTATTCGAGCAACAACAGGCCATTGTGAATAGTTCGTGCCGTGGATTTCCACACTTCTGCCGTCCCTTGTCACTATCTTTCTCGAAGGATTCTTGAGAT
>JAEDHM010000015.1 GCA_016296985.1 Clostridia bacterium | reverse complement strand
TCCACGTCGTCCACCTTGCCTCCTATGCCAACGCCACCAACGGTGTTGGTTTGAGCAATTGCTTTAGGAGTAAAGTCGATATAATTGATTACCGCCTTTGCCAAAGGATGGTCGGAATATTGCTCGACGGCGGAAACGTATTCTAAAAGTGTACGCTTCTCCATATCGGTACAAACTTCTTTCAAAACCACCTCGCCCTTGGTTAAAGTGCCAGTCTTGTCAAAGGCGACGACCGTGGTGCCTGCTAAAGTTTCCAAAGCCGTACCGCTTTTTATCAAAATACCGTGTTTTGCTCCATAGCCTAGGCCTGCGGATAGCGCGGTGGGGGTTGCAAGCGCAAGAGAGCAAGGACAAAATACAACCAATATGGTTACGCCCCTTACCAAAGCATCGCTCCAACTTAAATGGAAAGCGAAAGCGGAAACAAGACCGACTACGATTGCCAAAATAATTGCGCTGGGTACGATTACTGACGCCCATTTGTCGGCAACCATAGCGATGGGAGCCTTTGTACCCGATGCTTCTTCCACCAATTCAGCCATTTTTGCAACGGTCATTTCTTTGACGGGTTTTGTTACCTCAACCTCGATTGAACCGCTTACGTTGAAGGTACCGCCGTAAACGAAATCGCCTACCCCTTTGTCGACGGGAAGGGATTCGCCTGTTACAGAAGATTGATTGACAGAAGTATCGCCAAGTAAAACGTTACCGTCAACGGCAATCATCTCACCCGCTTTCACCAACACCACGTCCCCAACCTTGATTTGAGAAATCTCTCGCTTTTCAAAACCGCTTTCAGTTTTTACGTTTGCCTCTTTGGGGATAAGGTTAAGCAACGCCTCGATTCCCGACCTCGTCTTTTTTACGGTAAAGGACTCGATCATTTGCCCTAAAGTCATAAGCCAAGCAACTTCACCTGCAGCGAAAACGTAACTATGACTGTGAGAGCCTGCGGATATATCCACGAAAAAGCCTAGAATTTCCAATGCGATACAAGCAAGCATTGCGGTGGAAATAAGCACGGGTACCTTTACCTTTTTTTTCGCCAAAGTTTTTACCGCAGTGATAAAAATGGGTAAACCGCAAATGATAACCGCAACCCAAGCAGGATTTACGTAATAGAAAGGAGCAAAACCGATATGATGCCAGTTGAAAAAGCCCAGTACCAAAAATACAAGGGAAATAGCAAGTTTGATTATCTCACCTTTCAAACCGCTCTTTTTCTCGCCCTCGCCACAGCAACAACATCCTACCTCTTGATGCTTATGCTCGCCGATACCACAACAACTGCTATCCTCTTCTTTATCATGGCAATGGCACTCGATTTCCGTTTCGCCTTTACTATGACAGCAACAATCCTCTTTGTGGTCGTGATCTTTATTGTCGTGGCAATGGCACTCGCCTTTGTGGTCGTGATTTTCTTTGCCGTGACAGCAACACTCTTTTTCAGAAGAATTATCGCTTAGGCAACACTCTTTTTTATTTTCTTCAATATTCTTATCCATAATATATATATCCTTATAATAAATACTTGTCCAAAACCGATGTGAATTTTTCTAAACTTGCGCTGTCGCCCTTTTGAATATCCTTTGCAACACAGTGGGTAAGGTGGCTTTTCAAAATAAGTCTTCCCGTATTTCGTATGTTGGATTCAACTGCCAAAAGTTGTTGTAACACCGCATCGCAAGGTTGCGTTTCCAACATTTCGGCAATGCTTTTCAAATGCCCTGCCGAGGTTGCAAGCCTTGCTTTAATCTTTTTTATTTCTTCTTGACACATACAGTCCATATATTACCTCCCTACCCCTCAGGGGGAGGGGTATATTTTGATTATACGACAGAGATTTTATCTTGTCAATAAAAAAATGCGAAATTTCTTTCGCATTTTTTTCTTTTGTATTACTGATTGTAGGAAAATTGGATTATTGTTCAAGTTGTTTATCGGGGAAAAGGTTGATTATCTCTGAATAGGCCTCTTCAACAAACCATATTTCACTGTCGTCACGTAGGATTATTCGAGTATAAGGAGTTGGGCTGTCCCCTTGGAAAATTATACGTTTTTCCACAAGTTGATTTGTGGTGGCGATATATTTTATCTCTTCAAGGGATATTTCACAAGTTTCGATCTCGCTTTGAATTGAAAGCAAAATCATATTGTTTTCCTCTTTGAAAAGGGCGCACTGACAGGGCTTGTCCACACGGCGAGCGGATATACCGCCCTTTTCCCTTGCATAACTTTCTAACATTGCGCTTTTTCTTTCAGTCAGGGTATCAAGTCTTTTTATCACCGCATTGTATAAAACTCTGGCGTTTTGGTTGGCTTTTCTTACGGGAAGCGCCTCGTAAACGTAATAAGCAACGTATAATACAGTCAAACCGCAAGCCACGTAAATAAGGATAAGTCCGGGCTTGTCCATGGCGTAAAGCATAATACCCACAAGGACCAATGCAACGATAAAAGTCATTGCCCACATTATTTTGATTTTGGGCTTTACCGGTGTATTTCCCTTCTCCATAACCGCAATTCGGCCTTGGGTTTGGTTTATTTCCTCGTTAAGTACTTTTATTTCCTCGCAAAAGGATTCATCTAAAATCATCAATAAACTCCTTGTATATTGCGTTGATTGCCTTTTCGTAATCCTCCTCACTGACGGCAACGATAATATTAAGCTCGCTACTGCCCTGATCTATCATACGGATATTTACACCGCATTTGGATAAAGCGGTAAATATTTTTGCAGCGGTACCCGGCTTGTAACACATACCGTGACCAACCGTAGCGATAAGGGAAAGACCGCTTTGTACCTCGATTTTATCGGGAGAAACCGCTTTTTTGATATCCTCGACAAGCTGGAAAGTTCTTCCTTCAAGTTCGTGGTCGGAAATAACGATGGACATAGTATCCACACCGCTTGGCAAGTGCTCGAAAGATATGTTGTATCTTTCCAAGACGGAAAGAATCTTTCGGGTAAAGCCTACCTCGGCGTTCATCAATCCCTTTTCTACCAATATTCCCGTGATACCTCTTTTTCCTGCAATACCGGTGATTACGCCCTCTTGTTCGTCAATGTCGGGAAGGATTGCGGTACCCTCGACCTGAGGAGCAAAGGTGTTTTTTATCAAAACGGGAATTCCGGCAACCTTTACGGGAAAGATACTTTCAGGGTGCAAAACTTCGGCGCCCATATAGGAAAGTTCTCGCAACTCTTTATAGGAAAGAGAGCGTATATGTTTCGGGTTAGGAACGATGCGAGGGTCGGCGATCAAAAAGCCGTTTACGTCAGTCCAATTTTCGTAAACTGAAGCATCAGTTGCTCTTGCGACGATTGCGCCGGTGATATCCGATCCGCCTCTTGTAAAGGTTTTTATATTTCCGTTGGGCATAACACCGTAAAAGCCGGGAATTATAGCTCCGCCGTCCACCGTTGCAAGACGATTTTTCGTAACGTCGTTGGTATATTCGGCGTTAAGTTTGCCCTTGTAATCAAACATTACCAACTCTCGCGAATCTATAAACTCATAGCCCATCACTGCGGATAAAAGTTTTGCGCACAAAAATTCTCCGCAAGAAGCGGCGTAGTCGGGAGTTAAGGTACGAAGGATTTTTTCTTCTATTTCCTCAAGAAGGCGTTGCATTTCAACGTTTACGCCAAGTTCTTTTTCTAAGGCAAGGAATCTTTCCTTTACCTCTTCAAAAGATTGTCCACAGCGCCCTGTCTTTTTTGCCTCGTCATAACTTTGATACAGACAGTCTGTAATCTTTTTGTCCCCTGAAAAACGTTTTCCGGGAGCAGAAACTACTACGAAACGCCTTTCACGATCCGCTTGAAGAATTTCTTTAACCTTCAAAATATTTTCGGCAGTTGCCATAGAAGTTCCGCCGAATTTGCAAACTTTAAGCATTATTCTCCCCTTATTTGATCAATTTTGCTTCAAGATAATATCTTTTTTCTTCTGCTTCTCCCATAGAGAAGGACTTTCGGCACAAGGTTCCGTTTTCACTGATATAGCGGAATAAGGTGTCCTTTGAAAGAGAAGGGAATAAGATGCAAATTCCATCTTCCTTTTCCGCAACGGAAACGCTATGTTCGGTACCGTGAACGTAGTCTTGACTTACGCCATCGTGATTTTTGATATAGTCGTCGATAAACTCTTGCAATTCCTTTATGGCAAGAGCAGGTTCTTTAGGTACTGATATAAATCTATGCTCGCCCCTAAAGATAAGTTCCACTTCTCCCTCACCTTTTAAGGTCTTTTCCAAATTAGGAATAAAGTCATCGCCCATACCCATAACGACACGGTGAATAGGTTCGAAATTCATATCCTCTTCGTGGATGTTGTCAACCTCGACAAGACAGTATCTTGCAGGATGATTTTCTCTTTCTTCAGCGGACAATTGAGGTTTTATATTTTCCCAACACTTTTTCGCTGCGGCAAGAGAGTGGTTTCCGTCACCTACTGCAAAAAGGAAGGGAGTATCCGAATTGTATCTTTCTTTCAATCTTTGAGGGTTTAACAAAGCGGAAAGTTTTTCCTCAACCTCTTTAGCATCCACACGATAGCCGCAAATATGACCGCCCTTTTGGTTTAGTTCGAAATCGTACAGTT
Organism: Clostridia bacterium; assembly: GCA_016296985.1. Lineage (GTDB taxonomy): Bacteria > Bacillota > Clostridia > Christensenellales > CAG-1252 > JAEDHM01. Next base: position 12,166 of record JAEDHM010000015.1, on the reverse strand, counting down.
TTTCCAAACTCTCCTTCTTTTCTGCAAAGGGTTTTATAACGCTTTGTTTTTCGTCGTCAATCAACAACAAAACGTGAGGAAGTTCGATGGGAGCGTTTTCCCTAATCTTTACACGGGCAGGCAATCTTTCTTCTACCACTTTTTCAGTTGCCCTAATCAAGGTATCCTTGCGAGTGTAGTCATAACAGTCGAGATCAACCGCCATAACAAGACCGGTCCTTTCTCTTCCATAAGAGGTAGTACGGACTGTGAGAATATAGTCGTTTACGCTTTTAAAAATACCCCTATCCAAATAATCGGCCATAGTTTCGTTGATTTTTTGGATAACCTTTTCCTCGTCGCCTTCTCCTAAAAAGCATTCGGGATAAATAATCCTAAGGGTGCTAACCTCGCCTACCGTCCTGTCAAGTTCTTCCCAGTAGGAAGGTTGAGAGGTGAATTGATCGCAAGCGATAACCGACCAGTTTGTAAGATTATATTCGTCTTTTGGTAACAATATAGGAAATACTTTTACACCTTTCATAACTCACCTAAAATTTTTTCCCTGTGGGGGGATTGGGACGTGACGTCTTCAAGTCAACGATACCGTAAGCATCGCTGAGTGAATCGTAAAGTTTTTCGGACGTGATATATCTTTTGATTTTGCCTCTTTTAACCGTAGAGATAATACCTGATTCCTCGCTTACTACAACTGACAAAACGTCGCTTTGCTCGCTTATGCCTACTGCCGCGCGGTGGCGTGTACCCAAGTTTTTGTCAAGGGTGGGGTTTTCGGACAAAGGAAGGAAACAGCCTGCTGCAACGATATAAGATCCCTTTACGATAACCGCGCCGTCGTGAAGAGGAGATTTTCCATTGAAGATACTTTCCAAAACTTGAGAGGAAAGCAAGCAGTCGAGTCGGGTACCCGTTTCAACGATATTTGTGGGAATTGAGGTGGGACAAACGATAATAAGCGCGCCTATGTCGTTTTTGGACATATGTTGGCAAGCCTTGACGATTTCGTTTGAAGCCTTAACAAGTTCGTCGGCACTGTTTTTCTTTCCCGCATAAGCGTCGTCGTCACCCCTATCGTGTCCGATACGATCGAAGATTTTCTTAAGGTCGGCTTGATAGACCACACAAAAGGCGCAAATTAGGAATATTGCAAAAAACTTGCAAACCTGTAATGCAACGAAAAGTATTTTGCCTTGCATAAAGAAATATCCAACGGCTACGCCCAAATAGAGGATTATAAAGGAGTAGTACATTATTGCGTTGCGGAAATTTCTCTTCTTTGCGAAGAATACGCCGAGCAAAATCATAAGTACCAATACAAAGCCTAAATCAATAAGGCTGTAAGGACTGATATTTTTTCCAAAAATCAAGATTTCTTCCATCATAAGCAAATCCTTTTATTTTTCATCAAAAGCATCGTCGTATCCCGTAATAGTTAGATTTTCGGGAATAACTTCTTCCGCTTTTGCTTTTTTACGCAAACTTACCAAAACGCCGATAAAGAAGGCTAAGGTTAAAAGCAAAACGCATCCGTCGGTGATAAGGGCTGCTATCCAACCGTTTAAGATTATGGTATTTGCATTTGGCGCAGTGAATAGTACGAGTTGCATAAGAGCGAAAGCGATTGCGCCAATAACCAAAATCGAGGGGATAAAGGCGTGGAAAGTTCTCTCCCTTTCCCTTGCGCTTTGAGTGTTTTTGTTGACTTGCAACAAAAAGATTGTTCCGAAAAAGGCGACACCAAAAAGATATAACAATCCACACAATATTACGCAACCTTCTTCCTTGAACGCAAGTATGGTGTTTAGACCTGCACAAACAATAGCGTAAAATGACATCCAACGCTTTACCAAAGCAACGAAGGTGTTGCTGTCAAAGGGCAAAAGTCTTTTGCGCAAGTCCTTTTCATTGCTAAGTCTCATCCTTCTTTTTTGAGCAAAGTCGTAAATATCTTTTACCACGTTGTTGATCATCAATAGGAAGACGAGTCCTATGATAAGCGAGAAAATAGCGGCATAACCATAGGGAGATTTTGCAAAAAGGTCGCCTGCAAGCCCCTTGTAGTCACCAAATCCAACTATTCTCGAAAGGACGTAGTAATAACTTTTTATAGAAAAAGCAATAAAAAGCAATACACTGTCCAAAATTTTTACAAACTTTTGTGTTTTCATTATTTCCTCCCGACAATGGCTTTTCCAATTGCCAAGTCGATTGCATCGTTTACTGAAACCTTACCTGATTTTACCTTGTATTCAAGAATATACAAAGTTTTCAATAGAGAGGTAAGTTCTTCCTTGTTATACCTTCCACCAACCTGTCTGGCAAGTTTTACGGCGTATGGATGGCGGTTTAGTTTTGCCCCCAACTCTTCGTCCTTCATTGCGGTATGTTTTGTAAACCAAACCATGCGATAATAGGCGGCAAGTTGAGTCAAGAAAGGCACCTTTGCCCCCTCTTTTCCCTGTGTCAAAAACTCAAGACATTTGTACGCTTCGGTATACAACCCCTTTGCCACCTTGTCCGCAAAATCAAAATATTGATAGTTTACGGTGGGGACTACTACTTCGCGGATTAAAGGCATATCCACGGGATTTTTTCCGTAGGCGGAAAGTTTTGTCAACTCGGAATATATCAAACTCATATCATTAAGACAATATTCGGCAAGCAAAGCGGAAGCACCGTAGGAAAAGGTCAAACCCATTTCTTTTCCAACGCCTTCAATTACTCCCCTAAGTTCGCCTCCTTGAAGACGATTGAAAACGTAGAGATTCTCCTTTATCTTGTGATTTTTACAGTTGTAAATAATCAAACAAACGTCATCGGTAAGGGTAGAAATATAATCCCTTAAAGCCTTGCCTTCATCCTTTGTTTCCTCAAGGGCGGATGCTTCCTCTTTTTTCTTTCCCTTTTTCTTTTTTCCATCTCCTTCAAAGGTGTAGTCCCTAAGGACGACAAAGCGCTTGCCACCAAACATAGTCAAATTTTCAAGCTCGCATTGAAGGTCGAAAAGATTAAAGGTGTTAAGGGTTGATATATCCATTTCATCCATCGCAAAAGACAAAAGGAAACGGTATGCTCGGTAGGACCAAAAAGCATCGTCTCCCTCGATTACGTAATAGGGCTGAAGCCCCTTTTCGTTTATTTTTGCGACGAATTCTTTATACAACATATTACAGTGAAGAGGTTGCTACGATATCCGCACCGCTGTCGCAAACGTTGGCAATAATGCAATCGCCGGTTGCAACGGGAGTTTTTACCGTGATACCCTTCAAAACTTTGAGGATATCGAAAATTTTATCCTTGTCTACCAAACCCGAAGTTTTTACGGAAACCACACGACCGTCGTCGGTAGCAACGAGAGATGTTACTACTCTTTGAGGACAGGTGTATTCTTGCTTTCCATAAATTTCACCCCTTTTGCAGGTGTTTCCTTCTACTTTTATACCGCTTTCAGTTTCAGTTATGGTCAAGGGACAGCCCATAGGGCACATAATACAAATAGTGTTCATTTATACCTCCAAAGAAAGGGTTACGCTTTCTTTAAGTTTGCTTTTGTCCAAAAGAACAAAGCCCATTTCACCCGGCGCTAGAATCATATACTTTTTAGAAAATACCTTTTCACCACCGCTTGTTGCAATCAAGGTTGCGTTTTTGTAAACTTGACCTACACGGAAATAAACGCGTACCTTGTCTTCTCCTTCGTAAATATAGTGAGGGAGAGCATATCTTACGCCGTCTTTTGCCAAAACGGGGATTTTGTTTCCCATAGAAAGTTTTCCCATAGCGTAGTCGGCGGCGGATGCGCCCGCAATGGTACCTTCTTCGCTTACGTTATCAACAAGGTCGTGAACGTGAAGAACGTTTCCGCAAGCAAACACGCCTTCAACGCAAGTTTGACGGTGCTCGTCAACGATTGCACCTGAAGTGATAGGTGAAAATTGAATGCCCTTGTCGTTTACCAAGTCGTTTTCGGGAATAAGTCCAACGGAAAGCAACAAGGTATCGCACTCGACGAATTCTTCCTTTTCTAAAATGGGACGGCGGTTTTCGTCAACGGGGGCGATATACAAACCTTCTACCCTATTTTTGCCTATAACACGGGTTACGGTATAACTAAACTTGAGCGGAATACCATAGTCGTCAAGGCATTGAACGATATTTCTCTTCAAACCTGCTGAATAAGGCATAAGTTCGAGAACCATTTTTACCTCGGCTCCTTCGAAAGTCATACGGCGAGCCATAATAAGACCTATATCACCGCTTCCCAAAATTACTATCTTTTTACCAACCATATAGCCGTTGATATTGGACAAACGTTGCGCCATACCTGCGGTATAAATTCCGGCAGGACGACTACCCGTCATATTGATTGCGCCGGCGGTACGCTCTCTGCAACCCATTGCCAAAACGATTGCTCCAACAGAAAGGGTGGTAAATCCCTTTTCGGGGTTTACGAAGGTTATGGTTTTTTCTTGAGGATTGATATCAAGTACCATTGCCTCAAGGAAAATATCAATGCCCTCGGTTGCTTCAACCTTATCCCTAAAACGCTTTGCATACTCGGGACCCGTCAATTCTTCCTTAAAATAGTGAAGGCCAAAACCGTTGTGAATACATTGATTGAGGATTCCGCCCAAGCGAACGTCTCTTTCAAAAATTGCTACGGTTGCGCCCTTTTCTCTTGCCGATAAAGCGGCAGCCATTCCTGCAGGACCGCCACCAATAATTGCTACGTCGTATCTCATTATTCCTCTTCTCCTGTTGCTATACCACTCTTGATAGGTTCAACGGCGATTTCACTGCCCTCGCCACCTTTTTTAACCGAGGTAATGGGGATATTCAACTCTCTCGCCAAAATTTCGATTACACGAGGAGCGCAAAAACCGCCCTGACAACGTCCCATACCTGCGCGCACTCTTCTCTTTACCGCATCAACCGTAGTTGCGGGGAAGGGCGAGTGAATTGCATTTACGATTTCTGCCTCGCTTACCTTTTCGCAACGGCAAATAAGCCTACCCCAACGAGGATCCTCCTTGATAAGTTGATCAAGTTCTTCCTTATCCATTGCGGTAAACTTTTTGTGCTTAGGCAAGCTCTTCAACTCGCTTTTAGCAGTTGCGGAAATAAAGCCCAAAACCATGTCGCAAACGTGTTTTGCAATTGCGGGAGCGGAGGTAAGACCGGGGGAACAAATTCCCAAAAGTTTTATGTAACCTTCGTTGATGCTGGATTTTTCAATCACGAAGTCAGATCCGACCTCAGTTCTTACGCCGGCGTAAACACGGATAACCTTTCTAAACGCAGGAACCTTGTAGGTTTTGCTTACCCCTGCTTTTATGGTGTCTAAACCGCTTTGAGAAACGGAAACGTCGTCGCCCTTTTCTACGGGTGTCGAGGTAGGTCCGTAAATTACGTTGCCGTCAACGGTGGGCGCAACCAAAATACCCTTGCCTGCCTTTGTAGGTAGAGGGAAGATTACGGTGCTTACCTGTTTTCCTTCGGTACTGTCCAAAACGAAATATTCGCCTACTCTGTAAGAAATAGGGCGAAGGTTTTCGCCAAGCATCTTTTCAATTTCCATACAACCGGCGCCTGCCGAGTTGATAAGTACGGCAGAGGTGTAAACGCCCTTTTGAGTTGTGACGGTATAATGACCGCCTTCGTGGGAAATGGAAACCACCTTTTCGCTTGCTTTGATTTCGCCACCGTTTAAAACGCCATAGTCCGCTTGAGCAATAGTCAGTTTGTAAGGTGAAACGATGCCTGCGTCAGGAGCGTAAAGCGCGTATTGGATAGCGTCACCAATATTAGGCTCGATTTCCAAGATACGATCACGGCCTATGATTTCGCATCTAACTCCGTTTGCCTTTCCTTTTTCCAATAAGACTTGAAGTCCCTCAAGTCCATCCTCGTCACATACAACCAAGGATCCGGTGTTGCGATAGGGAACGTCAAGTTCGCGACAATGATCGGCGAACATACGATTTCCGAGCACGTTGAAATAAGCCTTTTGAGTGTTGGGTACGCAGTCGTAACCGGCGTGAACGATACCACTGTTTGCACGTGATGCGCCACAACTGACGTCGTCTTCCTTTTCAATCAAAAGGGTTTTTAGGTTATAGCGGGAAAGTTGCATAAGCACCGCAGTACCGACAACACCGCCACCTACGATAATTACGTCGTAATTGTTAGTCATTAAAATCTCCTCTCCAAAATTTTTCTCTAAACATGTGAATTGCTTCTTCTACAACTTCTTCAGCGCGTTGTCTTCCCATAACTTCCATTACAACGGTTTCCTTGTATTCAAGGGTTTTATAGACGTTGAAGAAGTGGCTGATTTCGTTAAAAATATGCTTGGGTAATTCTTCCAATTCTCTAAAGTGACTCCAAGTAGGATCGCCGAAAGGAATTGCAACTACCTTATAGTCAAAAAAGCCGTCGTCCTTCATAGCAAGAACACCGATGGGGTAAACACGCACCAAAGATAAGGGAGCGATTGCCTCAGAACTTAGAACTAAAACGTCCATAGGGTCCTTGTCGTCGGCATAGGTGAGAGGCACAAAGCCATAGTTTGCCGGGTAGTGTGTAGAGGTAAAAAGGATACGGTCCAAAATCAAAAAACCGCTTTCTTTGTCCAATTCGTACTTGTTTTTGCTTCCCTTGGGAATTTCGATACAAGCAATAAAATCGTTGGGTTTGATTCTTGCGGGATTGAAGTCTTTCCAAATGTTCATAGTCATCTCCTCAATAACTTAGTTATATAATTATAATACTTTTCTTATTGCATTGTAAACCCCTATTTATACATAAGTTGTTATCTTTTTTCAAAAAAACTATGTTTTTTTTACTCAAAAATCCACATTTTTCACACTTTTGACGACAAATTGTCAAATTGGACAAGAAAAAAAGTAAAAATTCATAAAGCAAAAAGAATAAAAAAAGGGGGAAGCACCCCCCGAGGTTTTAAAAATTGTTGTAAATCACGAACGATGCACCACGTAATCCGCATCACTAAACTGTTTTTCATAAGTTTTGCCGAAAAAGACGAAGGCGTAACCGTCGCAAGAAGAAAGAAATGGTACGTCAAAATCCAAAGGGTCGTACTGCAAAAGCAAACCGCCCTTGTTCCCTTCGTCGTCGACGTCGTTGCTTGGGCGACCTAAAAGTTTTGTCCCCTCGTAGTCGGCGTCAACCTTTTCAAAGGTGATGACGTAACTGTCGTTAAGTCCTTTTATATTGCCGTCTAGGTTGTAATCGTCAACGACGTATTCGGGCTCTTCGGGACAATAGTCAACCATCATATAAAGTTGTTCGCTTGGATACATTTCCGCATCTAAAAAGAAGTACAAATATCCTTCGTGAGGAAGACGGCAATCGGGATCAAGGTCTTTTAAATCTTCACAACGTATTTGAGCGAAAAATACAGAATCATCGGGATATTTATCGCACAGATATTCGGGCAAACAAGGATTGCCGAAAAACTTGCTACACGCGTCAACGTCTTCTTCGGGTAAGGCCTTTCTCACCTTTAAAGCGATGGCGTAATCGGGATTTTTTTCAAGTTCGACAAGAGTAAAATCAAAGACCATTTTTTCTCCTCTGATTTCCTTTTCAGCGTGGATTCTCCCATATTCAAAAGCATAGTAATCGCTGTAAAAATACTGAACTAAACCGTCCTCGGTAAAACTCAGCCACCGCATATTATAGCCGTCGTCACCCGACAGCCAAACGTTGGTGTTGAAAGGCGTAACGTCGGGAAGTTGGACGCTTCCGCCCCGTCTGTAGGGAACAACGGTTTCCGCTTCTGAAATTACAACGCCATCCTTTAATGCTTGTCCTTTTACCTTTACGAATATCTTTTCCATAACCTTAGCTCCTCGAATAAAACAAATTGCGTTTAGTCGAACGTAACGCGAGGATTCATAACCATGGGGTTTTTCCAAGAAATACCCATTTCCCCAAAATATTTTTCCATTATAGTCCAGCGTTGAATAGCGACGTGAAGGTCTCCTTCCTTGTCAATTTCCTCTTCAACTTTCCACATAACTTCTTGGAAGACTTCCGCAAATTCTTCGGAGAATTCGATAGGATCGACGTTAAGGACTGATGCGTTTACGCCTTGAATAACTATGTTTGCGTAATCTTTATACTCCTCGTTTATGGCATCAATATTGGGGTTTATGCGCAACTCCTCGGGCAAGCTTTTGTTTATTCTGAAATACTTTTGCAAGGCGTAAGCCGATGCCTCAAGGTCGCCTTTTTCCTTTGCTACCTCGGATGCGGAATGAAAACAGTTCATTGCCCTTATTCTTTGACAGGCGCTGACGTAATAATCCCCTGCCGTCAAAAGAATATTGTACCTTGCTACCAAGGGCATATCTTCGGTGGAAATAACCAAGGAGACAAGTTTGTCCGCAAGAATGGGATAGGCGAAATTATATCTTGTCTTCCTTTTGATTTTGATAAGAAGATAGAAGAAAATTGCCCTTTCGTGAGAAGAAAGATCACTTCTTTCCGTTGGGTTTTTACAAAAGAAATGAACCAAATTTAAGGGGATTCTATCTTGGGCTGAATCATCGTCGGAAAGAAGATTGAGGTAAGGAAAAATCACTTCAAGTTCTTTGCTTTCAATCTTGCCTTTTTCAATGATTTTATCAATCAGTTTTTTGTTTTCACGGTCATAATTGTCGATATCCTCAACAAGGATGGAAATAACCTCTTCATAGGGCAAAATTTTGTTGCGAGCCTGGATCAAAGCTTGATTGTTCGCCTTGACAATTCTCTCTAAAAACTCTTTATCCCTTATACGGAAAAGAAGGGTTTTTAGTTTGTTGTAGACTGTAAAATAATTTTTCTCCCTTTCAACTAAGGAAGCGTTTTCTTTTAACGCCTTGTCAATTTTCGGCTTCAAATTTTGATATTCCTCAATATGGGGATATACTTTGTCAGGCATAGATTTATCTCCTTTCCTAATGATAATTACGCCTTTATTTCAAAAGGCGTTTTAATATACTTCACGACGATTACTCAAAAAAATCCGGCTTATACGACGTAACTTTTATGCTTTCAGTGAAAAGGTGTAGGAAAAGCCGTAAGCGTTTGCCGAATCGCTGAAAGTATAAATAGAATTAAGGCTTAGGGAAGTCATGCTTTGATTGTTACGATATTTGATTGTTATCGTTGCCCTATCTGCGCTTTTGCCTATTAACACTATTTGCACCTCGGGGTTTGGACCGACTAGGGTTATCCCCATCGCAAGAGTATCAAGTATCCATTCCCCTGATACCGAATTTGAAAGCATCATTCCGCCGGAATAACCGTGAACGTTGTAAGTATAAGTCAATTTCATATCAATTAAATTTTATACGAGGATTGAGTACGTGAGGAGGCGTCCAATCAATGCCGTATTCCTCTTTCAAAATTTCCTTTTTGATTTGAGCGTACATATAGGCGTTTCCTCTTGTAATTTGTCCCCCCATTCTTTCAAGTATTTTCGCTTCAAGTTCATCTTTGATCGCTTGATACTCGGGAGTATCCTCTACAGGATCGTATTTATAACCTCTCTTGTTTTCCATAATTCCTCCTAGTCAACTTCGTCGTCGACGATAATTTCGTTTTTATGGTTAAGTCGCAATGGTCCGTATCATTCCCAAGTCGGAGACTTCGGAATGATGCTCTTTGCACATTTCATACAATTCCATATAATTCATATACTGCTCTTGATCACGCTCGGTACCGTATCCCGAGCGAATACAAAGCATGGCTTTTCTAAGCGTTTGAAAATTCTTTTTTGTTCATATCTTCCTTCTAAGGATTTTTTGTGGATTTCTCACACCTATATTATATCCCGAAGAGCTTTTTTAATGGTCGCCACCCAAGCGACATTTTAAACCAAGTCTACGATATCCCCTATGTTACAGTTGAAATGCTCGCAAATGCGAATGAGCACCGACATGGCGACTTCCTCATCACGGCGAAGTTTTGTCATCGTGTTGGGGGCAAGATCAATGGCTTTTCTCAAATCTACCTTACTCATTTTGTGATCAATAAGCATCTTCCAAAGCTTGTTATAACTCAACTTTCTTCCCATAAGGACTCCTTTTTTTCGTTTAGGTCAAAGACCTACCGTTCAATTTTATATTTTAGCACAATCGTTCGCAACTTTCAATACCATGTAGCAAACTTTCACTTTTCGTGATAAAGTTTCGCAATATCTTGCGAGTTTCGGAGGGCTTAAAACTCTAACTATTCAGAAAATTTAGAAAACAAGAAAATTTATTTCCTTTTTCATCGTATTTGGGATACTTGACCTCTTTTATCACATTTATATTTGTGATATAATATTTCCGTCAAAGGTGAGCATAAAAAATCGGGATTTTAAAAACTCCATCTGCTAAAATGAAATAGGAAAAAAAGATATGGATTGGGTTTTAAGCATACAAAAGGCTATTGATTATATTGAAGAAAACTTGACTGAGGATATCAGCTATGAAAAAATTGCTTCCCTTGGTTTTTCTTCTTCCTTCCATTTTCAAAGGATATTCAGTCTTTTGTGCGGGTATTCTCTCGGTGAGTATATCCGCTTGCGCCGTTTGACTCTTGCCGGAATTGAACTTTCAAGGGGAGGACGCAAGGTGATTGACGTTGCCCTAAAATACGGCTATGACAGTCCGGACAGTTTTGCAAAGGCCTTTTTTAAGTTTCACGGAATAACCCCGTCCCAAGCCCGAGCCGAGGGAAGTACCCTAAAATCCTTCTCTCCGCTTAGTATAAAAATATCCTTAGAGGGAGGAAATACCATGGATTATAGAATTGAAGAAAAAGACGCTTTCAACGTGATTGAAAAGGTTGAAATTCAGACTACTGAAAATGATGAAAACCTTAAAAGTATAACAAAGTTTTGGGAAAGGGCCCACGCTGATGGAACGGTAGATAAACTTGAAGATTTGGCGAGTGATAAAAAATACCTTTTCGGCGTTTGCTATGAAAATAAAAATCCAAAGGAGAAAACTTTTGAATACTCTATCGCCGCCATTTGCGACAACGAAATTGAAATCCCTGAAGGTTTTAGAAAAAACACGATACCTAAAAACACCTGGTTGATCTTCACTTGCATCGGTGCTATGCCTCACGCCATACAAGAAGGATGGAAAAAAATCTTTTCCGAGTTTTTCCCCACCTCCGTCTATCGTCCTACGGGAAAGTTTGATATCGAAGCCTATCCCGACGGAGATACGGATAGCGCAGATTACCTTAGTGAAATTTGGATTCCCATAGAAAGAAAGTAAGAAAAAAGGCTCCTTTGGGGCCTTTTTTAAAATCTTGTGATTTTTACAGTGTATTGATGTCCGGCATCCATTGAGAAAGGACGGTAAAAAGAGCTTTTGCCCTTTTCAACCACCAACTCTTTAATCAAAGTACCGTCGTAGCGCAAGACGTTTAGGGTGATTTTTCCGCCCTCAATCTTGTGGACTTTAAAAGTCATTCTGTTTATTTCAAGGGACTGCCCTAAAACAAGGGGCATTTTGTGAGAGCCCTTTCTTCTCGTCTTATGACCTACCGCCCAAAAATATTCAATAATTTTTATCTTCATTTCTCACCTCAAATTTTGTCGTCAAGGGGTGGAAGGTCTGAAAACAATTCGTCACGAAAATCTTGGTTACAGTCGTTGCAATGAATGATATCGGGAGCGATATCAATCATAACCCTTGCGCCAAATTTATTTGATGCGTCTATGCCGTCCATTCTCGTTAGGTTTTCGCTACCGCAATAGGGACACTTTAATTTTTCCATAATAACTCCTTAACTGTATATTTGCATTATTCTCACGTCGGAGAAATCTTTCTTTTTCAACTTTTCTTTATCGATATAAAAACACAACACCCCTTCGTCACCAAAGTTTATGGCAACGTCGTCGGTTTCGATAGAATCGAATTGGAAAAGCATTTGCCAACCATCAATAGTTTCGTCGTAAAAGCCGTAATCAAGAGAAGGCACGCCCAAAAGCAAGTGGGTTTCGCTATCCTCAGCCAAAAAACTTTCTTCTACTTTTGGTCGCTTTGGGAGCGACTTTTCCTTTTTTTTAAAAAAATTTCATTACACCTTTTCTTGTGTATCATTGTTTATTATAGCCTATTTCCCGCCTTTTTGCAATATCCCCCTTTGTTTT
>JAEDHM010000014.1 GCA_016296985.1 Clostridia bacterium | reverse complement strand
GTTGGTCAATAAACTCGGAGATAGATTCAAGAAGATCTGCAAATACCGCATCTTTCATTTGCGCGGATTGTTGAGTAAGATTTTCTATCTTTTCTTTCTCGTTTTTCCTTTCTTGTTCGGCAATTTCCGAATACAAGTCGCGAATGGAAATTGTTGCGTAATCTTCTTCGTCAAGGTGTCCGCCTAAAGCGAGAAGGTCTTGGATTAAAGCGTATTTTTGACCGTCAATACCGTACTGCTCGCCTTTTTTGTCAAGCTCGGCATCTTTAATTCCCGTGATAACCACGCCCTTGATATTTTGAGAAGAGAAGGTTTTTAGGAAAACGTCCTTGACTTCTTCCGACCACTTGTCGTCCTTGTTTCCGTCCTCCTTTGTTGCGGTTACGAGAATAGCGTTGTTTTCCCTATCCGCCGAGAAATAGCCCAGTTTTACGCACTTTTCAAAAAGCAGGTCGGCTACGGCGCGGTAGTCCTTGTCCTTGATATCAAGGCCGGAAAGCAATACTTCACCGTCCTTATTCAAGCCCTTTGCCGAGGTTACCACACCCTTATCATTGTAGGAAAGTTCGATAGATGGGTTTATGTCAATGATTAAAAATCCATTTCCGCTGGGAAGAATATCGCTTGCTCCGTTGTTGGATAAGGCGAAGAATAAGGCAAGGAAAATCGTCAGCGCAACAAGGAATACTAAAGCGGTGGTGATACCGACTTTTTTCTTGGTGGAAAAACTGTGATTGCCACCTTTTGCGCCTACGGCTACCATTTCTTCGGCAAATACTTCTTCTTTCTCGCCTATGTTACAGCGGGCGCAAAGATCTTCAAAATTAGAAGGAGTAGCGTTGGACAACTGCTTTCTTAATTCTTTTTCTATTTGAGATTTTTTCATCACGCTTTCTCCTCTAAGTATTTCCTGAGTTTTTTTAATGCTTCCGAGTACCGCCAGGATACCGTTCCTCGGGGGAGATCGAACAAGGTTGCTATTTCCTTGGTTTTTACTCCCGAATTTTTCAATAAAACAATTTCTCTGTCCTTTACGTCAAGGCAGGCAAGCGCCGCTTTCAGTACCTCTCCCAACGCCATATCGTCCTCGAAGGAATTTGTTACGAAAGCGGGGTTGTCTTCATATTCGGTAAACACCTGACGTTGCTGTCGCTTTAAAAAGTTTAGGGATTTGTTTTTGGCAATTGAAAGTATCCACGCCTTGTAACTGCCCCCCTTGAACATATAGGTTTTTTCCCACACCGTTACGAAGGTGTCTTGCGTCAAATCCTCGGCATAATCAGAATTTTTGACAATACCCAAGCAAACCGAAAATACAAGTTTTCGCATTGCTTCGTACAAATCGGAAAAGGCTTGCTTATCCCGTCTTGCAATTTTGGGGGCGAGGTTATCAACTGTCATTTGCCGTACTTTTATCCTTTTTTGTGTTGTAGTATTATTATAACTTTGATACGGCTTTTGGTCAAGCAGAACAGGGCGTTGACACGCGCCCTGCTCCTGTTGCCTTTTATTTGTGTCCATGCATATACTCGTTTTTCTTGTCGGCAATGTAGTCTTTTGCGTTGCCGATTTCCTCCTTCATTTGGTTTTTAATCTCTTTCTTCAACTGTTGAAGTTCAAGCTTGTATTCTTCGATTTTTGCAAGTTGTTCTTCAGTCAAGGGAGTTTTCAAAACCATCATTTTAAGTTCGCGTTCGAGAGTATCAACGTAATCTTCAAGGTCTTCAAAGGTGACTAAAGTCGTTTCGGCGCCGAGTATTTCGCTTATGGTTGCAAGTTGTTCAGCGGTAAGAAGATATGCCTCTTCTTCGTATTTTTCAAGGATAGATTCAATGGCGTCTTCGATATCTTCGGGGGTATAGTTGCCGTCGTACCATTTGTCGTCGTCATTTTCTTCCCAGTCGTTGTCATCATCTTCATCCTCACAATCGAGATCGTCGTCATCATCTTCGTAATCGCAATCCCAACCGCCATGCTTCCATTCGTGTTTTCCCCAATTACCAAAGCCATAATCGAAGGGGTTGCCAAAGTGGTGGCCGTTGTTGAAATGGAATCTATGACTGTCGAAATAATGCTCGACACTGTCTGCGGTGATTAGGCCGTTTCTATCTTGCAAAAGGGTTTGATCTTCAATTCCCAAAATTGCCATTACTACGCTTACGTCCTCATCCGACAAGGTTTGATTTTCGGCGATAACTTCGATTTGATCAACTAAAGTGTCGAGTTTTTTGAAAGCGGTCCATTTTGCGAGGAATTCTTCACCGTAAACTTCGGCAATTTTTCTTTCGATTTCGTTTTGAGCGTTTTCGTATTTTTCTTCAAACTTGTCTTCAATTTCGTCGCATACCATGTCGGCATAGTCGCGGATAACTTGACTGATACGTTTTGCCAAATCGGTGATGGACATTTTTGCGCCCTCTTCATAAGTCATTGTATCGTCATAATCCATAATGGTTTCGATCAATCTCAACTTTTCGGGGGTGAGGTTTGCGTAAAGTTCGGGATTTTCCGCTTGCAATTCTTCAACGGTTTGCTTGTCTTGCAAACGAGGATCGCTGTTTACTTCGGCAATATCACTGCCTTGCTCGGCGCCTTGTTGAGCGGATACGAGAATTTCTTGAGCAGTGGTTTGATCGTCGCTTACTACGGTGATTTTAACTTGGTAGTTTCCTTCAGTCAAAAAGCCCATTTGCTCGGCAAGAGCTACGACCTTTTTAGCTGCCTCGAAAACGCTGAGGCCTACAAATTCTTCACCGCTTAGAAGAATGCTTCCGTCGTCGTTGCCTGCTTTTACGTCAGTTACGACGCCATCACCGACTACAACTTCAACGGTGGGGTTGATATCAATTACCATATATGTATCGGCGTTTGCGGTGGGGGTTGCGTTGTCGTTGCCCTTCAATAAAGAGGTAAATCCGTCACAACCTACGAATACAAAGCACATGCAAAGCGCGATAGCGAGTACTACTGTTGTAAAAATAACTTTTTTCATAATTTTTACCGTCCTTTTGTTTTTTAGGGATTGGCTTTGTTGCCTTTCAACCATATAACAATTGAAAAAGAGAAAGTGTTGGGAAATTTTGAAAATTTTTTGAAAAAAATCTCAAAGGTTTAAAATTTTACCCCTTCTATCGCGACTTTGCTTTGGCGAAACTTTAAAGAAAAGGTGGGTTTTAAAGATTATCCCATTCCCCTACAATAACCACGGATATGAAAAAAGGGCTCAATCGAGCCCTTTTGACACAAGGTGTCGGATATAACTATGAAAAGGTATTTTTTAGTCGATGTCAATTTTATAGCGCACGTCGTCGGGTAAGGTTTTGGGGATTGTAACCACCAAAAGACCGTTTTCGTACTTCGCCTTGATATCCTCGCGCTTGATGTCGCCTACGTAAAAACTACGCTTTAGCGAGGTGCATCTTTCACGCAAGATATACTTTTTGCTTTCCTCTTTTTTACTTCCGTCCATTTTTGCGCCAATGGTAAGATATCCTTCCTTAAGGTCAATGGAAATGTTTTCCTTGCTGAATCCGGCAAGTTCGACAACCAACTTGTACTCATTTTCATCCTCAAGGATATCAGTCTTCATTGCGGTGTTTTCAACGTCGTAAAACATAGGTTTGAAGATGTTTTCTAAATCATTCAAAAGATCAAAGGGTGAACTTTTCCTGTCAACGTAATAATTTGTTTTCATTTTCTATATCTCCTTATAAAGAATTTTTGGCAATCTTATAGGGTCAAGTGTTAGCAATCTTTCTTTTGTATTGTTAGCACTCTCACCTCTTGTCTGCTAACATTATAGCACATTGGTGGAGAATGTCAAGGGTTTTTTGAAAATATTTTTTACAATTTTTCTTTTTGTTATACCAAAGATTGGTAAATTTTTGAAAACAACGAGTAATTCTCTTCCTTTTTCGACCTTTTTCTTTCTTAATATATATATTTAGTCAATTATCCAAATTATTTCCTCTTTATTTATTTCTTTTTATGATATAATGATTGCATGATAGATAAAAGACACACTTGCGCCATAACCGGACATAGACCTCAGGACTTACCTTGGGATTACTACAAGGATTTTTCTGATGAAAACGTTTTTTTTGAAGGTGTTGTCCGCGAAACCTTGAACATGCTTGTTGACAAGGGATACTGTAAATTTATCACCGGTGGCGCGTTGGGTGTTGACACAGTTTTTGCCGAGGCTGTGGTAAATCGAAGAAGAGAGCCTCCGCCTATCCTTTTAGAGCTTGCAATTCCCTGCAAAAGCCAATCGGATTCTTGGGACAAGCGTGATAGAGATAGATACAACGCCTTGTTGAAAGAAGCGGACGAAGTCAACTATATCAGCGATCACTATACCAAATATTGTATGATGAAAAGGAATCAGTATATGGTGGATCACGCTGACTGTCTTGTTGCCTTTTGGACGGGAAAACAGTTTGGGGGAACCTATCAAACTATAAAATACGCTCACAAAAAGGGGCTTCCCGTGGTGATTATCGATATAAAAGACGTGGCTAAAAACAGCAAGAAGAGAGATTAGTTCTCTCTTTTTTTCTTTCTTCAAACATAGACGACCTCTTTGTGGGAATAAAATTCCGCAAAAGTGAATACACTTTATTCAAGTATGGTAAAGAAAAAAGTTTTGTGGTGGCAAATCGGTGGATTTATTTTTTCCGTTGCCCTAGGGAGTATTTTTCATTTTTTGTATCAATGGACAGGGAAAAATACTATCGTTGCATCCTTTTCCGCTGTCAACGAATCCACTTTCGAGCACATGAAAATATTGTTTTTCCCCACCTTCATTTTTGCGGTGGTGGAAAGTTTTTTCCTAAAGGAGATAAAAAGTTTTTGGAGTGTAAAATTTGTCGGCGTAATCTTGGCAATTTTTCTTATTCCCGCTTTCTTTTATACCTTAAACGGAATTTTTGGTACAACTCCCCCTTGGATAAATATCCTTTTGTTTATATCCTCTTCCTTTTTAGGCTTTTCTTTTGAGTATAGTTATTACAAAAAAGATAGAAAGCGCAAGGGAGATTTTCTCGGTTTTATCCCATTGTTTCTCATCGCACTCTTATTTGTAATTTTTACCTATTATCCGCCCAAATTACCGTTATTCCTTGATCCCGTTACCAATACTTATGGAATAGGATAAGTCAGCAAAATCCCAGTTGCGGTGAAACAAAAAAGTCCCGGCGTTTTCACGCAAATCAAAATAACGCCCTAATAACAAAACTTGCAAAAGACGGCGAGAGCGGGCAATTGTCACGTGCAAAAAAACAAAAAGAACAAGTTTTTATCATAAGAGCATACCCCCTAGTCTGTGACCGAGAAAAAAACGAAGTAATTTGGTGCCTTCCACAAAAATTAAAAATTCAAGTGATAGTGATAAGAAAGGCTCTGGCTCGGTAGATGGCTGAATTTAGCTGAAACGCTTTTTAGCGGTTGAGGAGAAAAACGCAAAAAGAACAACAGTTTTAAGAGGGGTTATTCAAAAAAGGCAAAGACGGTGAGAGCGGGCAATTGTCACGTGCAAAAAACAAAAAGAACAAGTTTTCTTTCAAGGGAGCATACATGGAAAGTCTGTGACCGAGAAAAAAACGAAGTAATTTGCAGTTTTTTGCCGTGAGAATTGGTTGATATCATCGTCTTTGCCTTTTCATACATTGACTTATTTGAAAAGTCATAATATAATATGAAATATGAAGTACGTTGTAATTTTATGTGACGGCATGGCCGACTATCCTGTACCCGCCCTTGGCGGAAAAACTCCCATGGCAAAGGCGTACAAGCCTAACATGGACTTTTTGGCAAGGTATTCGGTACTTGGACAGGTTAGGACGGTGCCCGAGGGATTTGCCCCGGGTAGTGATACAGCAAACCTTTCAATCTTAGGTTTTGACCCAAAAACCTGTTATACCGGAAGGTCGCCCCTTGAAGCTTTGGCAATGGGAGTAATTTTAGGGGAAGAGGATATCGCTACAAGATTGAATTTTGTTACCCTTGACGACAACCCCAATTTTGAGGATAAAGTGTTGCTCGACTACAGCGCAGGTGAAATTTCTACCACTGAGAGTCGACAACTTATCGCAAGCTTGAAAGAGTTTTTCGATAGCGAAGATATTTGCTTGCACGCCGGTGTTTCTTACCGACATTGTTTGGTAAGAAAAAATGCTAAAATCGGCACTACCTACACCCCCCCTCACGACATTACGGGAAAGAGAATAGGCGATTATCTCCCTGTCGGCGATTTTGCCGAAGTTGCCAAAGATATGTACGTGATGGCAAACGAGATTTTGGCCGACCACCCCGTAAACCAAAAGAGGATAAAAGAAGGCAAACGCCCTGCCAACGGCATTTGGCTTTGGGGCGAAGGTACAAAGCCCTCTCTTCCTTCCTTTTATGAGAAAACAGGGTTGCGTGGCGGTATCGTAAGCGCAGTGGATTTGCTTAAGGGCATTGCAAAAGGCGCAAAAATGGAATCCATTTCGGTAGTTGGCGCAAACGGTGGACTTGACACAAACTACAGTGGCAAAGCAGAGGCTGCTTTATCCGCCCTTTCCTATGGATTAGACTACGTTTATATCCACGTCGAAGCACCGGATGAAATGGGACACCAAAAACTTTTGGACGAAAAGATTTTGGCAATTGAAAATATTGACCGAGATATCGTAGGTCCCGTTTACAAGGCTCTCACCCTTGCAGGTGAAGATTTTGCAATTTTGATTTGTCCCGATCATCCTACACCTGTTGAGGTGGGTAGTCACGTATCCGATCCCGTACCCTTTATGATCTATTATTCGGGAATGGGCAAGGAAAAAAATAGGGTTTTCGATGAGGAAACCTGCCGTAAAAGTGATATTTTCATTGAAGACGGCTATCGTCTTATCGACGAATTTATTAAAGGAGAAATTATGGAAAAAGAAGAAGTTTTCACCACCGATAGTGAAATAGAAGAAAATTCTTTGGATTTAGAAAGCGCGACTAAAAATGAAACCGCTGACGATATTGCCGAAGAAAGCGAAGAGGTTGTATCTAAGGAAAGCGACGTAGAAAGTGATATCCCCGAAGAGGACAATGCCTCCGAAGACGAGGAGTTTGAACTTGAAGAAGAATCTATTCCTCTTGAAGAAATTGAAAGCGTAGACTCTGAAGATTTTGATAAGGAATCCGAAGTAGGTGAAGCTGAGGTTGACGAGATTTCTCAAGCTGAAGTCGCCTTTGTAGAAGAAGAAAACACTCAAGCGGAAACTGAAGAAGAAAACGCTGATACCGAAGTCGAAGAAGAGTCCGTTGAAGAAATTGCTCCCGCAGTTGACGAAATTACCGAGGAAAGCGAGCCTATAATTGAAGAAATTGCAGAGGAAAGCAATCCCGAGGTTGAAAGTTTTGACGTACCCGCTGAAGACGAGGTAGCCGAAAGCGAAGAAGAGTCCGTTGAGGAAAAAGCGGAAGAAACTTCCCCTGTTGAAGAAAGCGAGGCAATAACCGAAGATAGTGCGGAAACAAGTGAAGACAAAGAGGAGGAAGACGCTCCCGTTGAAACAACTACCCTTGTTGAAAACGAAGATAACGAACTTGTGGACAAAAGCGAAGTCGTTACCCTTGAAGAAGTAACAGAAGAAAGTGCGGAAGGAGAAGAAACCACCGAGGAAGGCTCTGAAGAAGACTCTGAAGAAGGTGACAAGAAAGGCAAAAAGAAAAAAGAAAAGAAGGAGAAAAAGCCTTCAAAGTTTGCCTTGTGGTGCAAAAAACACGTCTTGTTCCTTGTTTTGATGAGTCTTGCATTGGCAGTTGTCGGCGTGCTTATCGGCGCTCACTTCTACCACACAAAGGATATGGTTTTCGTCCGTGACGCTGAGGATATCCTAAACGCAAAAGAAGGAAAATCCATTTTGGTTTTCAAAAACGACGTAACGATTGACGGCGACCTTGCTCTTTCTGATTTCGATTTGGATTTGAACGAATATACCCTTACGGTAAACGGAAAACTTTCTCTTGACTATACCCGTGAAGTTGGCGGTTTTGGTAGTAAACTTGGCTTCTTTACCCATAAGGGATTTGAAGAAGGTGGCGCAATAAAGGCGCAGGAAATTACCTTAAACGCGCCTAATGCCGACTTCAACCTTTGCGCTGATATAACCGCAACCAAGATGACTGCAGTTTATAAAAAGGCGCAGATTGGCAAAGTTGCTCTTGCGGTTGAAGATCTTACCCTAAATGGTGAAGAAACAAAAATCCTTGGCGAACTGATAGGACACACCACCCTTTCGGGTAACCTCGACCTTTACGGAAAAGCGGAAAGCATTGACGGTGGCAATCTTGTAGTTGCCTATGACGGCGCCGAAATTGGATTGATTGAAAACGCAGTTAAACTTTCCATCTATCCTCAAAGCAAGGTTGAAAGTATTTTGAACGTTGAAAACGTTTTGATATTGGAAAAACTTAACGCTCCTCAAACCCTTAACGTAATCGAGGAAAATGGAAGATATATCTGCTTTATCGGAAGCGTGTTAAATGCGGATAAATATATCTATACCATAAACGGCGAAACCTATACCACTACCGTTGAAAAAGTTATGCTCCCCGACCTTGCTCCCGGCGATTATACGTTGTCGGTTTTCGCAAGCGCTGAGGATGAAAAATACCTTGACAGCGATGCTATTCAAATCACCGTAAGTTACGTTGTAAAACTTCAAGCGCCTTCTATTTCCATTCAAGAAGACGTCAATGGCGTTGTTACGTTGATCATCTCCCCCGTAAACGGCGTTACCGCTCCTACCTCTTACCACTACACTATCAACGGAGCCGAATTCGACTACACCGTACCCGATGGTGAAACCATTTCAAGAATTGATATTTCTCAACAGGTCAACGGCGTTGGAACTTATACCGTTTACGTTACCGCAAAACACAGCAACACCCACTACAAGGATAGCGATAAGGTTTTGACTACCTACGTAAAGAAGATTCAACTTGCAAAACCCGTTGTAAACTTTGTAATCGACGGCGATAAAGTAACCTTTGCTTGGGAAAGCGTTGAAAACGCCGATTATTACTTGATCACCTATGGTCAAGAAAAGATGTATACCAAGGCTGTTTCCGTAACCTTTGATTTCACTGACGGCGCAACCTTTGCAATCTTTGCAGTCGGCGAAGGCTATTACACCGATAGCGAAGTGGAAAATCAAATCACCACTCTTCCTGAAAATGAACCTACGCCCGAGGAACCTACGCCCGAGGAACCCACTCCTGAAAATCCCAATCCCGAAAATACGCCTGAAGAAACTCCCGAAGATTCCACACAACCCGAAGGCGAATAAAATTTGTAAACTTAAAAACCCTATGGACTTCCATAGGGTTTAATTTTTGTGGTTTTGCTTTTCTTGGGAATTAGGATCATTAAAAATAGATTTATTTCTTCGACATTATTTTCGCAATCCTTTTGGATAGCGGTTTTTGAGATTACCGTCGGTGGCTTTGAAACCGCCTAGGGGACAGCCGTCTATCAAAATTGCGCCCCAACCGTTGGGGGTATCGGCCTGAATTTCATCACCGTGGATATAGGCTTTTGCCGTTACGCTGTCGTTAGAAAGATTAAGTTTGTTGAAAAAGCGGTTGCCTAAAGCTGAAAAAAGGTGATGATGGGGTACAAGTCGGCCATTTGTCAATTCCCCTACCTTTATTCCGGGGACAAGCGCGCCTGACACGGGGAAAGCGGAGTTTGGGGTAAGGAATATTCCGCCCAAAGTTTTGCAAAGTTGAAAGTCCTCCCAATGGGTGATCGTTTCTTTGAGGAATTTTTCCACCACTTTTTTTTCTTGCGTGGAAAGAGGGCTTGTTTTTCCAATCTTTTTGCTTGGACTTCCCTTTTCATCCCCCTCCTTTTTGAACAAGGCGGCAAACTGTCCTTCACCTTTTGCGGTATGAGGATACATACGACGACACAAGGGCAAATCTACCCCTTCACGAGTGTAGGGATATACCCGAGGATTTAGGGGTACTAGAGAGAAATTTGGGTGAGCCTGCAAAAAGGCTTTTACGTTGTTTTCGTTTTCCTCAAGGGAGAAGGTACAAGTAGAATAAAGTAAATAACCGCCCCCTTTGACGCAGTTTGCGCCACGCTCTAAAGCCTCGAAACTTCGGGTTGCGCAACCTAAAACGCTTTTCTCGCTCCAATCTTGCAAGGCGACGGGCTCTTTTCTAAACATACCTTCACCCGAGCAAGGAGCGTCTACCAAAACCGCATCAAAACAATTTTCGTAATAGTCGCTGATTAGTTTGGTGGGAAGGTTTGTTACGATAGTGTTTGTAAGCCCAAGTCTTTCAACGTTGGAGAGCAAAATTTTAGAACGAGGAGTGTCAATTTCATTGGAGAGCAAAAAGCCCTCGGCTCCTATCCTATCCGCAATTTGGGTGGTTTTTCCACCGGGAGCGGCGCATAAATCTAAAACCTTATCACCCTTTTTCAAGGGAAGAGAATCAACGGGGAAAATAGCGGACGGCTCTTGAATATAAAAGGCTCCGGCGTGATGCAATGGAGAAAGTCCGGGACGGCTATCCTCGTAATAAAAACAGTTTTCACCGTAAGGCATTTGAGAAAGATTAAAAGAGGATAAATCGGCGGTGGTGGGCTTGAAACCGTTTAAGCGCAACGCCTTTTGAGGTGGGTTTGAATACTCGGCGATAAACGCTTGATATTCTTCTCCCAATATATTTTTCATCCTTTCTGCAAATTTAAGTGGTAGATCCATATTTCCTCGCTTTCTATCCTTTCATTGTACCCTCAATCACCCTTGTTGTCAATCCTATTCAACTCTTGCCTCAAACAAAGAAATATTATAAAATTATTGACAGGTTTCAAGGCATAATGTATAATAAAGCAAGTTTGCTAATGTGGCTCAGCAGGTAGAGCAGTTCACTCGTAATGAACAGGTCGCCGGTTCGAATCCGGCCATTAGCTCCACAAAAAAACACTCGTTGCTATCAACGAGTGTTTTTTTCTACGTAGTATATTGCATTACAACTGCTTAACACGTATATAGCGTGTATTGAGAATATACAAGGCTTGATTTGGGTAATTATTTACAATTTATATCCCCGTCGGTACAGTGGACGACAAGGGTTATATCCCCTTTCCACGCATTATGGAGAGTGATTGCCTTCCATTGCTTTTTGCTTCCTTGATAGTTGATTTGGGTTAGTTTTTTACATTTTGCAAAGGCTTCTCTCTTTATACAAGTTATGCTTTCGGGTAAAGTAACTTCTTTCAAAGCGGTACAACCGTAGAAGGTTTCTTCCCCTACAACGCTTATACCTGAAGGAATAGTCACGTCCTCAAGGGCAATACAGTATATGAAAGCGCCGGGTTCAAGGCCTACAAGACTTTCGGGCAAGTTGACTGTAACCAAATTGTGGCAACCGCCAAAGGCTTGCCTGTCAATGAGGGTAAGTGTTGAGGGCAAAACGACCTCTTCAAGACGGAAACAATTGACGAAGGCGCGCTTTGTGATTGTGGTAACTCCCTCGGGGATTATGATTGATACGATATCCGTGTTGGCCGCGTATAAAGAATAGGTGATTGCATCGCCCTCTGTTTTTGCAATTATGGTTTCGCAAGGTTTTTCCAACAAGGTAAGAGTTCTAACCTCTCCGTCCCCATCTCTGTTCCTTTCGTCAATGACGTTTCTACCCAAAATATCGCCGTTTGCCAAAAGAATAAAGGAGTCTTTGACCACAATACCAACAAACTTGCCGTCGTCAAGGATTAGGTCGTGCAAAGTGGAATGAATAGGGTAATTTCGTTCTCCCGTAGAGACGCGAGTGGTTGTATATAAATCGTACTCGCTACCGTCTCCGCTACCCGTACCCCTTTCAGAGTCGTCACGCAAATAGGTTTCGTGAGAATCATACTTTTCAGCAATTTCCCAACCTCAAAGAATACGGCTGACTTGATGAGAATCAATAGATTGAATAGGATATAAATCCAATCCTTCAACGGTGATAAATTCATTTCCTATTTTTTTAGTGGTATAAAACTTTCTTGCCAGAAAAAAGCCCCTTTTGTTTTATAAGAAAGCAAGGCAAAAGAATGCCTTGCTTAATTTTAGTTGTTTTTGTTTCCGTACTTATCCTTTGCGCGGTACATGTTGGAAAGGATAATTTTTCTCATTCTCAAATTTTTGGGAGTAACTTCTAAAATTTCGTCCTCGCCCAAAAATTCTAGCATCTCTTCCAAACTCATCCTCTTGATAGGAGTAAGTCTTAAAGCCTCGTCTGCCGAGGAAGAACGCATATTTGTAACGTGCTTTTTCTTACAAACGTTTACAACGATATCCTCTTGCTTGGGAGTCATACCCACGATCATACCCTCGTAAACGGGGGTGTTAGGTCCTACGAACAAAGGACCGCGACCTTGAGCGTTAAACAAGCCGTAGGTTACGGCTTCGCCGGTTTCATATGCAACCAAACTGCCGGTAAAACGTCTTACGATATCTCCTTTATATTCGTCGTAACCGATAAAGAGGGTATTCATAACGCCTTCTCCCTTGGTGTCAGTCAAAAACTCGTTTTTATAGCCGATCAAACCACGGGCAGGGATAGTAAACTCGAGACGTTTTCTTGATCCGATAGGAGTCATATTTACCAATTCGCCCTTTCGAGAACCGATTTTTTCCATAACGCTTCCCAAGGATTCGTCGGGCACGTCGATAATCAACTGTTCCATAGGTTCCATTTTAACGCCGTTTTCGTACTTGAAAAGAACTTTTGGCATTGATACCGCAAATTCGTATCCTTCACGGCGCATGGTTTCAATCAAAACGGAAAGGTGCATTTCACCTCTGCCCTTTACGATAAAGGTATCAGTCTTCTCGGTTTCTTCAACCTTAAGGGAAACGTCCTTTAAAAGTTCTTTATTCAAACGGTCTTTAAGCTGACGAGTGGTAACAAACTTTCCTTCACGTCCTGCAAAGGGGCTGTCGTTTACCATAAAGCGCATTTCAATGGTGGGAGCGCCGATTTTGACGAAGTGCAAAGGCTCGACCTTCGAGGGGGCGCAAACTGTGTTTCCTATTGTAATATCGGTACAGCCCGAGAAACAAACTATATCGCCTACCATTGCGCTTTCAACAGGTACGCGCTTTAGTCCGTCGATTTGCATCAAAGTAACCATTTTCGCTTTGTAAGGGGTAAGTCCACTGTGATAGTCGCAAACAACGATTTCTTGTCCTGTTTTGAAAGTTCCCCTTTCAATACGGCCAATACCGATACGGCCAACGTAGTCGTTGTAGTCAATGGAACTGACCAACAACTGTCCATCTCCCTTTTCGTCGCCTTCGGGGGGAACGATATAGTTTACGATAGTTTCAAAAAGCGGGAACAAGGTGTCTTGTTGACTGTCGGGATTTAGGGAACTTGTGCCGTATCTACCGCTACAGTAAACGATAGGACTTTCAAGTTGTTCTTCGTCTGCATCAAGGTCAAGCATAAGATTCAAAACTTCGTCCACAACACGAGCAGGCTCGGCATCGGGGCGGTCAACCTTGTTTACGCAAATGATAATGCGGTGTCCCAATTCAAGGGCCTTTTGTAAAACGAAACGGGTTTGAGGCATAGGACCTTCAACGGCGTCAACCAAAAGCAAAACGCCGTTTACCATCTTCAATATTCTTTCAACCTCGCCACCAAAGTCGGCGTGTCCGGGAGTGTCGATTATGTTGATTTTTACGTCCTTGTAGTAGGCGGCGGTATTTTTTGCCAAAATGGTAATACCCCTTTCCCTTTCAAGGTCGTTGCTATCCATAACCCTTTCCGCTACTTGTTGATTGTTGCGGAAAATTCCGCCTTGTTTCAACATTTCGTCAACAAGAGTAGTTTTGCCGTGGTCAACGTGGGCGATAATTGCAATGTTTCTTAAATCGTTACGAATCATAAAAATCTCCGATTACAAAGTTCTTTATCATAATAAAACGATAGAGTAAAAAAAATCAACTGATTTTAAGCTTTGTTAGAATTTCAAGGGATATTTTATCCCTTAATAGGGTTTTTATCCCCCAAAAACAAGGGCTTTATACAAGAAAAAAGCAAACGACCTTTCGTTTGCTTTCTCACTTTCTCTATTCCGCTGCCTTAAAGTTGTAAACGGGTTTGATAACCTCGATTATTTCGGCGGTGGGAGATATAAGATTCATAATGCTTTGAGCAGGCTTGTAGGCTTGAGGCGCTTCGTCAATGGTTGATTCGTTTGCGGTGGTGGTATAGATTCCCTCCATTGCATTTTGGAACTCTTCAACGGACAAAAGTTTTTTCGCCTCGCTACGGCTACAAATCCTTCCTGCGCCGTGAGGAGCGGAGCAATTCCAGTCCTCGTTGCCTTTACCGATACAAACCAAGCATCCGTCACGCATATTCATGGGAATCAAAATCTTTTGTTCCAAGTGAGCGGGAACGGCGCCCTTTCGTATAATGCCCTTGTCATCAATAAAATTGTGTACCGTTTCAAAGGAGGAAAACTTTCTAATATTTAGAAAAGCGAGAATTTCATCTGCAATCTTTTTGCGATTTCGTACCGCAAATTCTTGGCAAATACGCATATCGTGCATATACTTTTCCATTTCCTCGCCGTCAAGATAGCATAAATCAGCAGGAATTTTGGACTTGTAAGCATATTTATCGGTTAGTTTTTTCAACTCATCGGGAATCTCATGATGACGGTTTTCCTTTTTAAGCTTTTCGATAAGGGCTACCCTTTCGCTTTCCGCCACCTTTTTGCAACTTTCTACCGCCATTTTTTGATAGATATTGGCAACCTGCAAGCCAAGATTTCGGCTTCCCGTATGGATAACCAAATAATAGTTTCCCTTGTCGTCAACGTCCACTTCGATAAAGTGATTTCCGCCGCCCAAAGTGCCCAACGAGCCTTCAAGTCTGTCCATATTACGCAAACTTTTTTTGCAGTAAAGGGCGTTGATTAGGTCGGTACCCAAAACCTCGCGCCTTACCTCGCTTCCGGAAGGGATATGACCTTTTATAAAGTCGTCAAGTGCGGGGAAAGATATATCCACCTTGCCAAGTTCGACACACAACATACCGCAACCGATATCCACGCCGATTATATTGGGGATAACCTTGTCCTTCATCGTTGAAGTAAAGCCAACTACACAACCAAGTCCGGCGTGTACGTCGGGCATAATCCTCACCTTTTCACCAAGGAAGGTGGGTTGAGCCAACAAAGTGTAAATTTGATTTA
The DNA here is from genome assembly GCA_016296985.1 of Clostridia bacterium. Classification (GTDB taxonomy): domain Bacteria; phylum Bacillota; class Clostridia; order Christensenellales; family CAG-1252; genus JAEDHM01. The sequence continues at coordinate 2,161 of JAEDHM010000014.1, read as the reverse complement.
GAGCCACAGGCTCGATATTGTCTGCATAAATCTTCAAATCGTATTCCATAATCCACTCTCCTTTTTTAAGATAAAATCATTATAACAAGGTATAACAAAATATGCAACGATTTTTACAAATATTTTTATTTATTTCTTTGAAAAATTTTGATTTATGCATTTTGTAAAATTTGAGGATAAAAAACGATGAACTCTAGTTTTTTTGAGTAAAAGAAACTTTGCAAGGGATCTTTTACCTAAAATTGAGTTAAATCGGGAAAACTGCCTCGGGTTGGTTGCAAAAATACCAGTTTTGTTTTATAATATGCAAAACGAAAGGAGAAATGATATGGACTTTGCACCCGTTTTTACAATCGGACAACAAAACTTTTCTTCCCTTTCCTTTTATCGTTTGTAAAAAGTCGTAGTCTTTACGACTTTTTTTATACCCTATGGGAAATAACAAATGGCTTTGTCGCATTTGACTGAATTTAGCTTAAATTCTTTCGAGGGATTGAAGAAAACGAAGTATTTGTCAACCTTTTCCTCAAAAATCAGTCAAGCGTGTAGCCAAATAAAAATGCAAGGAGATATTATGAGCTTCCCAAAAAACGTAACCGTATTCGACCATCCTCTTATAAACCACAAAATTGCAAAGCTTCGTGATAAAAATACTACCATGAAGGAATTCCGCGAGCTTGTTGAGGAAATTACCACCCTTATGGGTTTTGAAAGTTTGAAGGATATTCCTACCGAAAAGGTGATAATCGAAACACCTTTGGAAAAAACCGAACAAACCGTAGTAGTATCCGAAAGCGTAGTTGTAGTACCCGTCCTTCGCGCAGGTCTTGGTATGGTAAACGGTATTCACAACCTTTTACCCACCGCAAAAGTTGGTCATATCGGCTTGTACAGAGATGAAGAAACCTTGCAACCCTGCGAATATTATTGCAAACTTCCCGTAGGCGTTGAAAACAAAACCGTAATAGTTTTAGACCCCATGCTTGCTACCGGCGGTAGCGCGGTTTCCGCCATTGATATGCTTAAAAAACGCGGTTGCAAAAACATAAAGCAAATGTCCATAATCGCCGCTCCCATAGGTGTTGAAACCTTGGCTAACGCTCACCCTGACATAGAAATTTATCTTGCAACGGTGGATAGAGAATTAAATGAAAACGGCTATATCTTACCCGGTCTCGGTGATGCCGGCGACAGACTTTTCGGTACGAAATAATCTCCGTTAAACGATACTATTAAAAATCAAATTAAATGCATAAACAAAAAGCAAGAAGGTTTCGCCTTCTTGCTTTTTGTTTTGTGGTAAATTTCTTATTCTGCGTCGTTGGGATTTTCCTCAAGGAATTGACACTCGGTTGCGGCAACTTCGCTTGAGGCTTGAGTTTCCTCTACGCCTTCTTTCTGACTTTCAATCTCAACTTCAGCATATTGATTTTCTACTTCGAAGTCAAAGATGTCAACTACCCTTTCGGACACTTCACTTTCGATGGTTTCAAAGATTTCTTTTTCACCTTCTTCCGCTTGGCGCTTTTCTCTTAAAATCTCAGTGTTTTTATCAACCTTTTTCTTGTTGAGGTCATAGATAAACAACAATGCGATAAAGACGATGACGAAACCTACAAGGGGTAAACCGATGGACAATTTCAACAATCCGTTTGCAGTTTCGGCGGTGGTAGCTTGAACGTTGGTGGAATCGTATCCTACCCAACCTGCGCACAAAGCAACGAAGGATGCGCCAATGCCTTGCGCGATTTTTCTTGCAAGGGAATAGGTTGCGTAAACGCTTGCCTCTTCACGTCTTCCCGTTTTAACCTCTTGGTCGTCGACACAGTCGGCTACCATTGACCAAGTGCCAAGGGTAAAGGGGGCTGCGGCGAGCATTGCTACTGCAAGCATTACGGCGTAAGCAAACATACCGCCCGTTGTACGAGGGAAAGGTATGAAAAGCATTTCCACAAGGACAACGATTGCAAAAATGTTGGGCCATACGGAAATTTCTTTTTTACCAAACACTTTGGTAAGTTTTCCCATGAAGGGAATTACAAGCATCATGGGAGCCATCATTGCGATACCTACCAAACCCGACATGCTTCCGTCCTTGAAGAAAAGTTGACAAACGAGAGGGAGCATTGTGGCGTAAGACATAACGAATACAAGCTGGGAG
>JAEDHM010000124.1 GCA_016296985.1 Clostridia bacterium | reverse complement strand
AATTTGAATTCAATTTAGAATAAAAAAAGAAAACCGAGCGTTCCTCGGTTTTTTTTACTCTACGAGATTGTCAAGCAACAATTCGTAAATTTTAGCTGCTTTGTCCTCCCAATTTTCGTAGACGTATCTTGCTTGATCTTTGTCGTCCACAACCATTTTCAAATCCAAGAGGGCTTTGTCCAATGCCTTTCCTCTTTTTGATTCGAAAATTTTAAGGGAGATGGTATAGGTGCCGTCTTGATTTTGGAAATAGTCCCTAAACAGCTCTTGTTTTTTACGCAAGTTAAGACGGTTTTCCTTGGCGTATTTTGAAATACTTTCTCTTATAGAGTTGTGAATGCGAGTATAAAAACTTGCAAGACATTGTCTACCCTTTGGAGTAATACTGTAAAAGTATTGCTTGTTGCTGAAATCGCAATGGATAAATCCAACCGCTTCAAGTTGGGTAATGGCCTCGGTTGCCTCGTGGTACATAAGCCATTTGTTGTCGTAATAGCAGATTGACAAAAGCAAATCCCTTTCAAGTGGGATTTCGATTTTGTCCAACACGTACAATAATATAAGCTTGCAATTTGTGTTATCTACCATATCAACTCTCTTTCCGTCTTATCTTTTGTATGCTAAATCCTATCATAATAGAAGAAAAAAAGAAAACGTTTTCCAAAAAAAAATTCAAAAAACCATATCTTGTATTAAAAAAAAGTTTTCAACACAAGAAAAAAATTTCGCTTTTAATATTTTGTTATAGGGATTGATAAAAGTAAAAAATTTGGTATAATATAATAAACTAGCGATTTGGAGAGGTTTATGGAAGGATACAACGTAAAACAAGAAGCTCTTGCAATTTTCAACGAGGCGTTACAAGGGGTTATCGACTCGAAAATTTTGCTTTGCGGAAATCATATTATCAAACTTATGAAGGTTATTGCCCACAACGACCTTATCGGCGCCTTCGTGAAAAACTGTAACAAGGGCGTAAGCTATTCAAACTTGATTGACGACGCCATTTCCGAATCAGGGGGAAAGGGGTTGTCTTTACCCAAAAGTCAAAAACTGTTTATTGCGATGGTTTCAGGTTTGCTCTACGACTTTGAAAACGGTAATCGCGCCATTGAAACATTCGTTGCAACTTATTTCTATTCAAAGGATTCCGACACCTCTTATCGCCGTTTTTGTACCGAGGTACTTATTCCCTACCGCGATGCCTTCGGCAATATGTTTTTGAAAGGAGAAAGCGAAGAAATTCCCGAAAACAAAAAGGAAAGACGTTTTACCGAAGTTTTCCACCCCGAAGCAATAAAGCAATCCGCTGAAATTCTCACTCGCATTCGCACCTTGTTGCTTGCAAACAACAGTTTCAACCAAAAGGATAGGGAAGAATATATCGCAATCGTTGATGCATTAGAGGTTGCCTTGTCCCACAGCGAAAAAGAGGAAACAAGGGGCTTGTTCATCGCCCTAAACCGCCTTGTCGCCACAAAAAAGAACTGTTCCGCTCCCGTAAAAGAATTGGAAAGTCTTTTAAAAATGTATAATATTATCTAGTTTGCATAAAACTTGTATAATTATTCATTATTCATTGATTTTGCATAAAAAAATTGCATAAAATTTAAAAAAAATCTTAATTTAGTTGCATAAAAAATCACTTCGTTGTATATTATTAAAGGCTAATATATAACGGAGTTTTTTTATGAAAAAAGGTATAATCACCATATTTTGTATAGTTTTGATTCTTATGACCGCTTTATCTTTCAGCGGTTGTTATGCCGATCATATCATTTGCTATACAAACGCCTTTTTTGCTCCCTTCGAGTATTATGACGGTATTGAAATCGTAGGCGTTGACATCGATATTATGAAGATGGTTGCAAAGCGTCTTGGAAAGCATATTACCTTTGAAAACAAAGAGTTTGGAACTTTGATAAACTACGTTGAAAGCGGAAAACTTTGCGATTGTTCGGCGGCGGGTTTTACCATCACCGAGGAAAGACTTGAAAAGGTGAATTTTTCAATTCCCTATTACACTTCGACACAGTACGTAGTCGCAAGAAAAAACAAGGTGCAAACCTTTACAAATCTTGACGGTGAAGATTGCGTGTTGTGGGAAAAGCTTAGGGATATGAAAATCGGCGTTCAACTTGACACCACAGGACATATCTACGTTGAAGGTGAAATCAGCGGTTGGGACGGCGAAGCCGAAGGTATTTTGCAAGGGAGCGACGCCGAGTGTGTGGAGTACGACGAAGCGCAACTTGCCTATTCCGCTTTGAAGGTAGGGCAAATCGATCTTTTGGTGGTAGACCAACTTCCTGCAAGTTATCTTACGAAAAACGATGGCGACGAATATATCGCCTATCCCCTTTATTATGACGAAACCACCGCAACCGTTGAGGAATACGGCATAGCGGTAAACAAAAACAATACAGTGTTGCTTGAAACCATCAATCAAGTTTTGACCGAGCTTATGTCTCAAGTAAACGAGCATGGAGAAAACGGTATTGATTTACTTGTAAAATCACATTACGGAATATAAAAATATGGACTTTTTCAACAAAATCGGAGAACTATTTTCCACAAAAAAATATCTATTGGCATTGGGCGAAGGACTGAAAACAACCTTGATTATCACGGTATGCGCTCTTGCTATAGGCATAGTTTTAGGCGCATTGCTCGCCGTTGTAAAAATTTCGGCAAGCAGAAGTAAAAAGATGAAACCCCTAGCTATCCTTTGCGATACCTATATCACCATAATCCGCGGTACGCCTATGGCTTTACAGCTATTCATTATGGCTTTTGCGGTTTTCGCAATTAGGGGATTTCCTTTGGAAATAACCGCCATAATCACCTTTGGACTAAACTCAGGCGCATACGTTGCTGAAAATCTACGGGCAGGCATTCAGTCGGTAGACAAGGGACAAATGGAGGCAGGTCGCTCCCTAGGACTTAGCTATACCGCAACGATGCGCAAAATCGTATTACCTCAGGCGGTAAAAAACGTTATTCCTTCAATAGGAAACGAAATGATTTCTCTCTTAAAAGAAACCTCGATCGTATCTATGGTCGGTTTAATCGACCTTACCTTCTCTGCAAAGATTATAGGCGCAGGTCAAAACATGTCCGATTATCTAGTACCTATGCTTACCACCGCGGTAATGTACTTGATAATAGTCTATGGAATAACTTTGTTGTTGAAGTTGTTGGAAAGGAGGCTTAAAAGTGATAAACGTTGTTAATCTTACTAAAAAATACGGCGATAACGTAGTTTTGAAGGGAATAACCGAAAAAATTTCCGAAGGTGAAAAAGTGGTAATCATAGGCACTTCGGGAAGCGGTAAATCCACATTTTTGCGTTGTTTGAATTGCCTTGAAGACCCCGACGGCGGAAATATCTATTTTCAAGGTGAAGACCTTGCGGATATAAAGGTTGATATAAATAAGCACCGTGAAAATATGGGTATGGTATTTCAACAATTCAACCTCTTTGCCAATAAGACTATTTTAGAAAATATAATCCTTGCTCCCGTTTATTTGACTACGCAAAAGTTAAAAAGGGTGAAAAGGAAAAACTTTACAATTTCACTTTGCAATCTTTTCTCAAAGGAGAAAAAAGAGAAGGTGAGTTTCAAATTTCAAAGCGAAAGCGAGATTAAAGAGTTTTACACTCAAAAGGCGTTATCCTTGCTTGAGAGAATCAACCTAAAGGATAAAAAGGATGCTTATCCGTCTACTTTATCCGGTGGTCAAAAGCAAAGGATTGCAATCATTCGCGCCCTTGCAATGGAACCTAAAGTTTTGTTGTTTGACGAGCCAACCTCGGCCCTTGACCCCGAAATGGTAGGAGAAGTTTTATCATTAATAAAAGACGTTGCCGAAAGCGGTATGACTATGATAATTGTAACCCACGAAATGGGATTTGCTCGCGAGGTTGCAACTCGAATTTTGTTTATGGACAACGGACAAGTTATCGAACAAGGAACGCC
>JAEDHM010000123.1 GCA_016296985.1 Clostridia bacterium | reverse complement strand
AAAGCACCCACCCCATACTGTCATTCAGAGCGTAGCGTGGAATCTCCTGGAAAGGACACCACCCTAATGCAAAGCAGGACTACAACCAAACCACAAAAAAAGAGAGTAAGGCACTCTCTTTTTTTGTATTTCTTATTTACTCTTATGCGTAACTTTATCAAAGTAACTCCACCAAAGCCTCTTTCATATGTTTGGGGAAAGTGCTTTTTTTGACCGCTTTTACGTACTCGGCCACGGTTTTTGCCTTGTTTATCTTTCTAAACATAAAGGCGTGGCGATTGTTTCCCCCTTGCAAACGACTGCAAAGCTCGACGGCGCGCTCTTTGAAATCCATATTCTTCAAAACTTCCACTTCGCCTATTTCAACCTCAACTTGTTGCGAGGGAGCAATATCCTTCAAAAGGATAGAAAGTGTAGCGCCCGAAACCCTTTTGTAATCTGTTTCCTCACCGTCCACTCTAACGCAAACCTTACCGCCTACAACGTCTTTGAAAGAAAGTTTGAAACTGCGTTTTTGAGGTACGACTTCACTTGCTCCTTTTACCTTTGAGATGACAAAGTTGAGTTTATCCCTCTCTTCCTTGACTTCGAAGGTGGTAACCGCTTGTTTCAAAAGCTCTTCGATTTTGCCGTCGTCTTCAATCAAATCAAAACTGCCGTTGCCACGATAAATTGCAATTTCCATATCCTTGGGATTGTCGCTGTTGTTGGAGAAACCGTCAGCGGACAAAGGAATTATACCGCCTTCCTTGACGAGGACGGGAATATCGTACAACTCCCTTGCAAGGGTTTTGAAATTGTTCTTCCCTTCATAGACAAAGCCGGTGAAAAAGTCGGTCCATCTTCCCTCGGGCAACCAAGCAAGGACGGTGGCAAGTCCGCTGTTTTTATGGGTTTTGCTAACGATAGGGCAAACCATCATTTCACTACCGAACATATACTGATTTCTCACCTTTTTCATATAAGCCTCACGCCTGTCGGGATAGGGGTAGTACATAGGCTCGCACAACGCCTTTCCCTCGTAGTGAGTTTTGCAGTTGAAGGTATAGATATAGGGAATCAACCTATGGCGCAAACGCAACAAATCCCCTGCACAAAGTTCTACGTCCTTTCTTCTCTTCCAAGGCTCTTTACCGCAAAGCTCGTTGCACGATGAATGTAAGCGGTTAATAGGAGAGAACACTCCAAACTGCAACCACCTAAGATAAAGCTCGAAATCGTTTACGCCAAGCATATGACCGCCAATATCGTGGCTCCACCAGGTATAGCCGATATCCGTAGCCTTAACCGTGAAATAGGGTTGATATCTCAGCGAAGCCCAATGCATAGTAGCATCACCGCTGAAACCCAAAGGATAACGGTGACTGCCCACCCCTGCATAACGAGAGAGGAGCATACCTCTTTGCGCCTCACCATCGGCGGTTTTTTTGTTGTCTAAAACGTGATAGTGGTTTAGGGACCACAAGGGGTCAAGTCCCCAAGTTTTGGGATCGCTACCCTGTTGCCAGTCCATCCACCAAAAACTTACGCCCTCTTTTTCGTAGGGTTTATGGAGATATTTGAAATAGGCGTTGATAAATTTAGGATCGGTGATATCAAACTTCACGGGTTGCCTGCTTGCAGGATCTACCCCCATTTCCCTTGCCATATCCTCGTACATATCCTCAAAACACCTTACACCGCTTGCCGGGTGCAAGTTTACGGTAATTTGAAAGTTGTTATCCCTAAGCCATTTCAAAAAGCCCTTATAATCGGGGAAAAGGTCGGTATTCCAGCTATAGCCAGTCCAACCTGCGCCCGTGAAAGAGGTCCACCCCATAGGAACTTTTCCAAAACGGCTCAAATCTACCCAGTGCCAGTCCATATCAATGGTAGCCACGGTGATGGGGAGTTTTTCATCCAAAAACCTTTGCATTAAATTGGTATATTCTTTTTGGGTATATGCCTTATATCTCGACCACCAGTTTCCCAACGCATAGCGAGGAAGCAAGGGGGTATCACCGCTTATGCGATAAAGACCACGGATTGCCGAGCGATAGTCCGAGCCATAAGCAAAGATATATTCGTCCCTTCCGCCACCTTGATACTTTGCCAAGGTACCCTCTTCGGTAAGAAGGAGCGAGTTGTCGGGAATAACGGCTACCCCGCGATTTCCAACAACGCCGTCGCTATATTCAAGATGCAAAACCCAAGGGCGTTTAAGCCACGCCGGGAAAAGCATTTGGAAATAACCGGTAGAGCAGTCAAGGGTACGAGCGGTGCCCTTAAAGTTTCCCTTGTTGTTTGCCTTCACCTCTTTTCCGTCGGCAAAAATTATGGACACAGCCTTGCGCTTTTTCTCGTCGAAAACAAGGGTGCACTTTTCCGTTTTAATTTTCAAAACACCTTTTTCTCTTGTTTTTGTGTGAGGGATTACGCCCATATTTCTAAACCAAACCATTTGGGTTGCAGAATCCTTGAAAATATTTTTCTTGTTTCTTTCCACCCTAAAAAGTCTGCTTCCCAAAAGGGTTATTCTGTACCCGTCACCGCAAATCACGTTTTCTTTAAGGGCAACGGGGGCAGTTTTTGCTATCAAATGACTGTCTAACATATATATCTCCTTTCCCCAAAAGGGACTAAAAAACAAATTCGCAAATTACTGCGTAGTGGTCGGATGCAAAATTGTAAAAGTCTTCAAGGTCGGTATTCAAAACTCGGTGGCTTTTAACCTTCAAATTGCGATAAAAGATAAAGTCGATTTCATTGGGCGTTTCTGCATCATAGCCGTGAAAGGTCTTGATTCCTCGCATATTGTCTTCCGCATATCGACTATCCTGCAAAAGAGCAGTCAAAGTGTTGTAATACTCGCCCTCTCTTTCCTCTTCTGAAAAGTTAAAATCTCCGCTTAGCAAAACGGGGGCGTCCTTTGGTAAACGGCTTTTTATCAAATCAAGACTGTACACAACCTCGGGGTGATCAAAACCCATATGCGTGTTGAAATAATAAAACTCTTTCAAATCACTCTTGCGTTGAAGTTTTACCCAAGTGGTAATACGATTTAGGGAAGAATGCTCTCCGCTTTCGTCAACGTAGGTGTAAGGCCCCATTTCTTCGGGATTATTGCTATGCCAAAATGCGCCCTTATCCAGTAAAACAAACTTGTCTTTTTTCCAAAAGATAGGTGTCCCTTCGGGAACCTCCCTTGCATCACGATAGACGAGATGACTATCGTATTCGGGGAAATTTTCGCATAAAAATGAATAATGGGCGGGAATACACTCTTGCAAACCAAAAACGTCGGGGTTTTCCCAACTTATCCTATCCTTTATACGGGGAAGACGGTTTGTTAAGGCGTTTACCGTCAACTCGTCCTTGCCGGTGAGAGAAAAACAGCGGACGTTGTAGGACATGATGGAAAGAATCTCCCCTTCTTCCTTTTCCGTTGACTCTTTTTTACAGCCCACAAAAAGGAGAGAGATTAAAAGCAATAATACAAAAATCAAAACAAGCATCTTTTTCATAACACCTTCCATCAAAATTTTACCACACTTGCTCCCTATTTTCAATAGGGAAATTATGCAAAGTTAGACTCCTTAAACCACTTACTACGGTATTTCCGTCCATATCACTCCTTTAACGAAGCACCCACCTCACTGTCATTCTTCACTACGCCTTGAATGACAAGACTACGCTTGAGATGATGCCTTTCCTTATTGTCATTCAGAGGGCATTCATTGCCCGAAGAATCTCCTGGAAAGGTCATTTTTCCTTGTCGTCATTTCGACCAAACGAAGTGCGTGGAGAAATCCCCTAAGGCGGAGCAGTACTTTATTGCGTGTTGACACACGCGCGATATAAATCCCTGCTGGGATTTGCGATATACGCTAAAGCGTGCGATATGTGCTGTCGCACTCGATATGCCCTGAAGGGCGTTGTGGTGGTAAAGTGTAATACTCTTTTTTTTTACACCATAATCACGGCTTGCCGTGTATATCATCAGTCACTTATGACTGTA
>JAEDHM010000122.1 GCA_016296985.1 Clostridia bacterium | reverse complement strand
TCCTGCAACACTAATTACGCCTTTGCCTCCCATATAAGAGGTGGGGAGTGTCAATTTATCCTCCCCCGACCAAAGATTTATATCGGGTATGTTTGCTAAAATATCGCAAATTTGTAAAAAATTGGAGGAGGCTTCTTTAATTCCGTTTACGCTTGGAATTTCCCAAAGTTTTGCCAACGTTTCACAGCTGAGATTATATCCTGTACGAGATGGAACGTTGTATAAAATAATCGGTAAATCCGAGACTTTTGAAAGTTCGCGGTAATGAGCGATAACACCTTCGTTTGAGCTTTTGTTGTAAAAGGGAGTTACGGCGAGGATACCGTCTGCACTAAGGTTTTCAGCCATTTTGACAAGAGTTTTGCAAATTTCAGTGGATAAACCACCACACCCTACAATCAAAGGCACTTTTTTGATTATTTTTCTTGAGAAAGTGATTATTTCTTTCCTTTCAGAAAGGCTTAAGGTCGATGCTTCACCCGTAGTACCTAAAAGAATTATCGCATCGCTTTTAGCATCGTGAAAACTAAGCAAGCGCTCGAGTGAATAGTAATCGATTGAGTTTTCTAAAAATGGGGTTATTAAGGCAACTCCGCATCCGGTGAATATTGGTTTTTTCATAATCAATATTTATGCCGACGAATTGCATTTATTGACAAAAAAAGAAAAGGCCTTTCGGCCTCTTGCTTTAAATTAAATTGTTTTCAATCATGTGTTTTGCGATTTGTACCGCATTTGTTGCAGCGCCTTTTCTTATATTGTCGGCTACAACCCAAAGATTACATCCACTGTCTAGGGATGGGTCTAAACGAACTCTGCCTACGAAAACTTGATCACTACCGTCAGAATATATTGGCATTGGATATTTCAAATTTGCAGCATCATCAACAAGAGTGATACCAGGGAAAGAAGCAAGAGCGTTTTTCATTTCTTGCAAATCACAGGGCTTTTCAAATTCAAGGTTGATGGATTCGCTATGACCGTTGAAAACTGGGACGCGCACCGTAGTAGCGGTTACTTTCAAATGGGGGTGATGTAAAATCTTGCGTGTTTCCTCAATCATCTTGATTTCTTCTTTTGTATAGCCACTTTCAGTAAATACGTCGATATGCGGTATTACGTTATTGGCGATGGGGTAGGGAAATTTTTGGGGAAGAGCCGAACGTTCGAGACCGTCTTTTAAGTCGTTATAACCTGCAACACCGGCACCGCTTACCGCTTGATAGGTTGAATAAACAACCCTTTTGATTTTGTATAAATCGTCCAAAACCTTCAAGGGAAGCATTGCTTGAATGGTAGAGCAGTTGGGGTTTGCTATAATTCCGCTATGCCATTTTACGTCATCGGGGTTGACTTCGGGTACTACGAGGGGAACTTTCTCATCCATTCGCCAAAAACTGCTATTGTCAATGACTACGGCGCCTTCATTTACAAAAAGAGGCGCGAAAATTTTGCTTACCTCACCGCCGGCGGAGAATAAAGCAATATCTATGTTTTTATTTTTAATGTTCTCCTCGGTAAGTTCGATCACTGCGTGGGGCTTTTCCATAAAGTCGATAACTTTTCCCGCGCTTTTTTGCGAAGCAAACAAATAGTAATTTTCAACGGGTAGGCGCATTTCACTCAAAACTTTTAAGAACATATTTCCAACCATTCCGGTAGCGCCAACAACTGCGATATTGTACTTTTTCATAATCCCTTCCTTTTCATTGATATGCCAATGTTAACATTTTTTTTACTTTGTGTCAATGGTGAAATTCACTTGTAAATCCATTGATTTTTTTTTAGAAGTATAGTAAGATATATGATGTTACTTAGCAAAAAGGAGTAATTATCGTGGCAAAAGGCACTTTTAGAGCTAATATGTTACTGAAACTTGCGGTGGAAAAAGACCAACGTACAGTTCCTCAGTTTGAGGTTTCAGGACGAATTAAATATCTTTTTAAAACCTTTTTCGGAAAAATGATGGACGTAACGAAAACAAACGTGATTTTCACGTTTATCTTTGCGTTACCTTTGCTTTTCTTATGTTTCATCTTCCCTTCCTTGATAAACAATTGGACAATCAACAACTACAATTTTATCGGAAATTTTGGTATTGGATACCCCGGTGTGTCCGATGATTTGGCAGTAGCCTTAGCAGACAAGTATTTTTACTATCGCGCCTATTTATTCCCTTGTCTTGCTCCTTCGGTAATTTTGTTGTTCGTTGGTTTTGCAGGATTGTTCCACTGCGCCCGCGGTCTTATGTGGGGCGAAAAAGTAAAACCTGCAAAAAGTTTCTTCAACGGAATTAAAAAGTTGTGGAAGCCCTTTTTGATTACCGGTGTAATCGTTGCAGGTATTTTAGAAGGTATTTTGTACGGATGCTTATGGCATATCGAACTTATGCAACTTGGTCAAGCAACCGTGGGCGGTTGGTTCTTATTCGTCTTCTTGTTACTTGTTGCATTAATCGTTGTGCTTTTGCTTATCTTCTTGTTACCTACCTTTGCATGCTATAGATTCTCTTATTTGAAATCTTTGAAAAACGCATCTATCTTGTGCCTTGTTATGATTCCTACAACGTTGTTTGTTGCAGCTTTTACCATTGGTGTTATTATGATTTCATCTATTGGTAGCGTAGTAGGTCTTGTTATCATGACCATGCTTGTTTGGGTAGGTTTCTATTTCTTCGCTGCAACTTGGACTAATTACGCTCAATATTGCTTTGACGGATTTATTGTTCCTCAATCTGAAGGGAAAACCTTTGTAAACGCTATCAAGGAGAAGGAGGAAAAACCTTCAAAATCCAAAAAGAAAGGCGGTTACGTTGGCGCGGTAAGTGAAAAGCCTGCAAGCGAGCAAAAGAATAAAAACCACAACAACAATAAAAACCAAAATAAACACGTAAAATACAAAAGGAAGAAATGAGCAGTTACAGCGTACTTTCAGCATACTATGATCGACTTATGATCGAGTTTCCCTACGACAAGTATGCCGAATACGTCTTGGGCTTTGTTTCTTCGGGTAAAGGAGCAGATTTCTTTTGCGGAAGTGGCAAAATGACTCTGCTTTTTGCTTTGTCGGGTATAAAAATGGTTGGAGTCGATAGCTCTGCCGAAATGCTCAACGAGGCTGAAAAAAACTCGTCGAAAAAGGGAGTTAAAATACCTTACCTGCTTGCAAACGCTAAAAATGCAAACGTAGGAAAAGATCTTGATTTCGTTACAGCGGTTTGCGATGGTGTAAACTATTTACCGCATTCAAGCGTAGAGCAATTTTTCAAAAACGTTGCCAGAAGTTTGAAAGCGGGGGGACATTTCTTTTTTGATATAAGCACTGCTTATAAATTGGAAGAGGTTTTGGGAAACAATTTGTTTTACGAAGATTATGACGACGTGACCTATTTTTGGAAAAACAAATTGGGGAAAAACAACGTCGAAATGGAACTTACTTTTTTCAAAAGATGCGAGGACGGTTCCTATCGTCGTGAAGATGAAAAACACAAACAATATATTCACAAAACGGAAGAGATTGAAAAGGCATTGAAAAATTCGGGATTTGTCTTGAAGTCGAAAATTGACGGAGATAGTTTCGGAAAAATAAAATCTACCTCGAAAAGGATAATATTTCATGCCGAAAAGGAGTAAAATATGGATAGCTTGGTAAAATCATTGGTATTTGGTGGTCAAGTAAAAGTTGTGGCTTTGTCCACGATTGATATAGTAAACGAAGCAATTCGTCTTCACGGACTTTCGGACACCGCAGCATGCGCGTTGGGGAAAGTTCTTACCGTAGGCGCGTTTATGAGCAACGACCTTAAAGGCGAAGGAGAGCGTCTTTCCATCACTTTAAACGCCGACGGACCTTTGGGAAATATCGTTGTCGCAGCAAAAGCAGGCGGTTTTGTTCGCGGATACGTTCAAAATTCAAAAGTTGAAGTTCCTACGCTTGGGAACGGCAGACAAAATTTGAGAGTAGCAATTGGTGGCGGAACTCTTAGAGTATTAAAGGATTTAGGGTT
>JAEDHM010000121.1 GCA_016296985.1 Clostridia bacterium | reverse complement strand
AACTTACTCGTGACGTTGCAATAAGGTTTAATAATATTTACGGAAACGTTTTCAAGGTACCCGACGGTTTTATTCCCAAAGTTGGCGGAAAGATTATGAGCTTGCAAAGTCCCACCGACAAAATGAGCAAGTCCGACCCCGACTTGAACGGCTACGTTGCAATTATCGACAACCCCGACCTTATAATGAAAAAGTTTAAGCGCGCGGTTACCGACAGCGATAACAAAATCGTGGTATCTCCCGACAAAGCAGGAATATCCAATCTTATTTCTATATATTCTATCTTTGCGGATTGCTCAGTTGAGGAAACCGAGCGCCGTTTTGAAGGAAAGGGCTATGGCGACTTTAAGGTAGCGGTAGGCGAGGCTGTAGTTGACAAACTTAAGCCCGTTCAAGAAAAATACGCATATCTTATGCAAAACAAGGACTATCTCAACGAAGTTTTGCAACAGGGCGCGCAAAAGGCCAACTATTTGGCAAACAAAACCTTGTCTAAGGTAGAAAGAAAGGTAGGTCTTCGCTAATGTTCGGATATATTTTGCCTGACAAACCCAATATGTATATGAAGGACTATTACTTCTACCGAAGCATATATTGCGGTTTGTGTTTTTTGACAAAAAAAATCTATGGCAACGTCGCCCGTATCGGCGTAAACTACGACCTCGTGTTTATCGATGCTTTACTTCACGGACTTAGGGTACGAGAATACGAAAGCGAGGAAAAGGTTTGTATCGCAAATCCTTTCAAAAAAAAGGCGGTACTAAAGGATAATCCCATAAGCCGAAAGGTTACAACCTTAAACGTATTACTTCTTGAATTTAAAGGAAAGGACGATAGGCGGGACGGCGTTGACTTGAAAAAGAAAATAGCAGGAGCTTTTTTCAAGAGAAAGGCAAAAAAGGCAAGAAAGATTTTACCTGAAATCGCCGCTATTTTAGACAAAGCCTATATTCAGCAAGAAGAGGTTGAAAAAATCGAAGGCGTATCAATCGACCGTGCCGCTCATCCCTTTGCAGTGGCTATTGCCGATTGCGTTTGCCACCTTGCGGAAGAAGACGCCTCGCAAACCTTGTGGAAAATCGTGTACGATTTAGGAAAATACGTCTACTTGATGGACGCCATAGACGACTTTGAAAGCGACGTCAAAAAGAAAGAGTTCAATCCTTTCAAGTATGAAAATCCCGAGTGCAAAACAAAGGCTGATTTGATTGAAAAAATCGGTGATGATTTGTGGTTTTTGATAAATGCGACCATAAATTCTATCAAGGAAAACTATGAAAATTTACCCGTTTTCGGAACGGAAGGAATTATAACAAACACCCTTTGGTTCGGACTTCGAACAGGGGCTGAAAAAATCATGAATAAGGAGACTGAAAAATGCCAAAAGACCCGTTTTTGATTTTAGGAGTATCCTCAGATGCAACTCAAGCGGAAATCGATTCTGCATACAACACTTTAAGAGATAAATATCGTCTTGACATGCACCTTGAAGGGGAAAGAGGTCGTGATGCGGCAAGAAAGCTTACCGAGTTGGAAGATGCTTATCGTCGCGCTTGCGAAATTTCCGCAAGGGGAGCAGTTGGTGGCGACGTTTACAGTCAAGTAGAACAATATTTGCGTGAAAACCGTTTTGAAGAAGCGCAAACTTTGCTTGACAACATTTCCGAAAGAAATGCCGAGTGGCACTATCTCCAATCTGCGCTTTTCTACAAAAAGGGCTGGCTTTCCGAGTCCAGAAGTCAACTTCGTATGGCTTGCAGTATGGATCCTGCAAACGACAAATATCGCAAGGCTTTAGAAAAACTTGAAGGCCGTGATAGCGGAAGAACAACCTCAGGTCCTACCTCTTCGGCCGGTCCCGATTATCGTAGCGCCGGAAGTACTAGCCACGGTTATCACCGCTCCTACAGCGATTATGAAAGCAGTCGCAGGGCAGACGATACCGCTTGCGCTTTCTGTCAAGGCTTGATTTGCGCAAATCTCTGCTGTGATTGTTGCAGATAATGAGGCAAAGCAGGAGAAGGGCGACTTTCGAACTGACCTTGGCAGGTGTAAGCACCGCCTTGGCAGTGATATTTTTGGTGATTGCCTATTACGTTAACCTAGCAGTTTTGGCTTGTTACGCTTTGGCTGGAATTTCACTTTGTCTACCTTTGTACGTAGACAGTTTGCGTTCCCTTGTCTTGGCTTACGTAGCAACAAGCTTGCTAGGTTTTCTTTTCTCCAATTATCTTTTTATGATGCCCTTTATCCTTATTTTCGGGCTTCATATTATCGTGTTTGCATTATGTAAAAAGTTTTTGAAAAACAAGTGGTATTTTGCAATTCCAATCAAGGTGGTTTTCGTAAATATTGCCTTGTACGGAGTGTTTGCAATTTGCGGTCTTGACAGCATTTTTCAACTTATGGAAAGCGTTGGAGTTGAGGGGAAATACCTCTATCTTGCCCTTATAGGTACACCTTTGTTTATCGCATACGACTTTTTATTTCAAGGCGTTTATTCCTTTTTTGGAAGAAGGCTTGATCGCTTTTTCTCAAAGTATCGCGCCCCGTCGAAGGAGAAAAAAGAACTTCCACAAAACGGGGAGGACCCCTTTGACTTTTTTGCCGAAAGCGACGCATCCACTACAATACCTAGTGATGAGGTAAAAGAGGAAACTACGGAAAAGAAACAAGAGGAAGAAAATTTTGACCTCTTTGATGATGAAAAGAAAAACTAAGTCATAGCCTCGGCTATGATTTTTTCTTTTTTGCCATAAAAGGTATTTTTAACTCAAATTTTTCCAAAATGCACCATTGACCGAAACCCACAAGAAAAAATATACTAAAATCAGGTGTATTATGGCGGTTACTCTATCTCCTCATCAACGAAGTTTGATTGATTATTACGTCCCTAAAGACGACGTAGTTTACGATTTGTCCGAGTTTTTCTCGGTTTTTGCCGACCCTACTCGCTTGAAAATTTTATCCGCCTTATCTATCACCGAAATGTGCGTAAGCGATTTGTGTGATAGTCTTGGGTTGCGACAAAGTACCGTATCCCACCAATTACAATATCTTCGAATGTATAAAATGGTAAAAAGCCGAAAGGAAGGAAAGTCGGTTTTTTACTCAATTGCAAGCGAGTATATCGAAGATGCCCTAAACACGGGAATATCCTTTTTAGGCTATTGATTTTCCTCTTGTCAAGGGGCGGATAATTGGTTTATAATCAATGTATGAACGAAAGAATTTCCACCCTTCTTGCTGAATTGCCCGAATCAAGCGGTGTCTATTTGATGCGAGATAAAAACAATAATATAATTTATATTGGAAAGGCCGTAAACCTCAAAAACAGGGTACGGAGTTATTTTAACTCTTCCCCGAAAGGGGAAAAGGTTATGGCAATGGTGGAAAAAATTGCCGATTTCGACTATATTTTAACGAATAGCGAAGTAGACGCGCTGGTTTTAGAAAACACCCTAATCAAGCAACACAGTCCCCATTATAATATCCTTTTGAAGGATGACAAACTTTATCCTTTTTTGCGTATTGATACCACTCAAAAATATCCGACCGTTGAAATTATCCGTCGTTTGAAAGCGGACAAGGCAAAGTATTTTGGACCCTATATGATTGGCATTACCGCAAAGGATATGCTTGACCTTATCTATTCCGCTTTCCCTATACGAAGTTGCAAATTAAATATGGACAAGGTGCCTAAAAATCACCGCCCGTGTCTTAACTATCACATTGGAAAATGTACCGCTCCTTGCTGTAAAAAAATTACGCCTGCACAGTATAAAGAAATTATAAACAAAGTAGTTTCATTTTTGCGTGGCGAGGATAAAGAGGTAAGGGACATTTTGCAAAGCAAAATGCTTTATCACTCTGAAAGGCTTGAATTCGAACTTGCTCTTGAATACAAACGCCGTCTTGAGGTGATGGAAAAAATGGTTAGACACCAAGTTGTAGCCTTGCCTAAAGACTTCGATTTGGATATTTTCGGGGTAGCGGTAGGGGAAAGTTATAACGCTGTTTCCGTTCTTTCCGTCCGTGGTGG
>JAEDHM010000013.1 GCA_016296985.1 Clostridia bacterium | reverse complement strand
ATAAACGCTGTTTTCTTGCCATTTCACGAAATCTTAAAGCGGTTAACTAACAAAACGCATAACGCAAGTTTTGTTATATCATTGCAAGTCCTTGTCGAATAATGATATAATAAAAAAATGAAAACGAAGAGAACGGTGTTTATTATTTCCATTGTCCTAGCGCTGATTATTACGCTATCCACTATACTGTCAGCGTGCAACAATCAACAAAGGGGCGAAAACGTCCCCATTTCTACTTTATTGTCCATTGGTGAAAAACTTTCCCCCAACGAAACTACGGAAGAAACTTACGTATTTTCGGGAACTGTGGGCGTAATTGAAAACACTACCTACGGCAACACTACGGTAACCGATTCGACAGGCAGTATTTATATCTACGGTATCCGCGACCTTTTAGGAAAACGATATGACGAAATGGAAACTCCTCCTGATGAGGGGGACAACGTACAACTTCGTGGCGCCGTTACAAGATACGTCAGCGAATCGGGAAAGGAAAGTATTCAGGTCCAAAACGCAAAACTTTTGTTTATTTCTAAAAAGGTTGTTGAAAGACCTTCCGTCCTTCCAAAATGCGAAAACCACAATGATATAAACGGAGATGATATTTGCGAAAGTTGTAATCGCAAAATCTCCGTAACTATCGACTTTTTTGCAATTAACGACCTTCACGGAAAGTTTAAAGATACCGATACTCAACCCGGCGTTGACGAACTTTCTTCTTATCTTGAAAAACAACAAAACAGCGGAAATGCAGTATTGCTTTCCATTGGGGATATGTGGCAAGGCTCAAGCGAATCAAACCTAACTAAAGGCGCGTTGATTATCGAATGGATGAATTATCTTGACTTTGCAAGCATGACCTTGGGCAATCACGAATTTGACTGGGGTACTCAACATATTGCCGACAACCAAAAAATCGCGCAATTCCCCTTCCTTGCCATCAACGTTTATGATCGCAAAACCAATCAACGAGTTGATTATTGCCAACCTTCCACTACTTTAACGGTTGACGGAGTGAAAATCGGAATAATCGGGGCTATTGGCGATTGTTACAGTTCTATTTCGGCGGACAAAACCGGTGACATCTATTTTAAAGTAGGGAGCGAATTGACCTCGTTGGTGAAAGAAGAATCCCAAAAACTTAGGGAGCAGGGCGTTGAATTTATCGTCTATACCTTGCACGACGGCTATGAAAATTCAAAAAGCAAGGTTACTTCACTTTCCGCCAAGGAAATTTCCTATTTTTACGACGTTTCTCTTTCAAGTGGCGGTTACGTTGACCTAGTTTTCGAGGGGCATACTCACCAACGCTACGTCTACACCGATCCTTACGGCGTGTACCACGTCCAAGCCGGTGGCGAGAATACCGCTATTTCTAACGTGGAAATTTCTTACAATACGGGAAGCGGACAAGCCGAAGTCAACCTTGCAAAATATCTTTACAACAGTTCTTATTCAAACTATCAATCTCACCCAGTGGTTGACCAACTTTTGGAAAAATACGCTGATCAAATTGCGTTAGGCGACAAGGTCTTGGGATACAACAAGTACTTCAGAACAAGCGATTACCTAGGCGACCTTTGCGCCCAACTTTATACCCAAGTCGGGATTGCCCAATGGGGTGATGTCTACGATATAGTTTTAGGCGGTGGATTTATCAAAACACGCTCTCCCTACGACCTTGACCCCGGCAATATCACCTACTCGACTATTCAATCACTTTTCCCCTTTGACAACCAAATCCTTTTATGTAAAGTAAATGGCAGTACGCTTTTTGATATCTTTATGTCGGGGAAAAACAACTATCACGTTGACTATACCCAATACGGACAAGAGGTGCAGTCAAACTTTTCTCGTAGCGAAACCTATTACGTAGTAATTGACAGTTATACTTCCTCTTACTATCCCGATAGAATTACCGTGGTAGAAAGATACGACAATACTCTTTTCGCAAGGGATTTGATTGCCGACTTTATCGAGGCAGGCGGTTTGGCGTAAAAGCGCCCTAAAACCTTTGGACTTGTTATAAAAAAACTATTCGACTACATAAAAAAAAGGGCAAAAGCCCTTTTTTGTTATCCTATTTACGTTTTGTTATTTGCAAAGAGCCATAGCGATTTGTGATGCAAGGCGCGCGTTGTTGAAAACAAGTTGGATATTGCTTGCCAAACTTTTGCCTTCCGTCAAAATTTGTATCTTTTCCAAAAGGAAGGGGGTTGTTTCCTTTCCCTTTATACCAAGAGCGTTTGCCTCGGCGATTGCATCCTCAATGGTCTTTGAAATGGCTTTTTCCTCCATTGAATACTCTTCGGGAATGGGATTTGTAACCAAAACGCCACCTTTTAGCCCTAAAGCGTCTTTTTCCTTCAATACTTCTGCGATTTCCTCAGGTGTATCAAGGCGATAATTTACCTTAAACCCGCTTTTTCTGGTAAAGAAAGCGGGTAATTCTTCGGTTTGATAGCCGATTACGGGAACGCCCTTTGTTTCTAAATATTCGAGGGTAAGTCCCAAATCTAAAATACTTTTCGCCCCGGCGCAAACTACGGTTACGTCGGTTTGAGCAAGCTCTTCAAGGTCGGCGGAAATATCAAAGGTTTCCGTTGCCCCACGGTGCACACCGCCAATTCCCCCCGTTGCAAAGATTTTTATCCCTGCGAGGTTTGCCAAAATCATTGTACCGGCAACGGTGGTTGCGCCGTCTTGTTTTTTTGCGACGACAACGGGAATATCACGTCTTGAAACCTTTATAACCCCTCTGCCCGTTTTTGCAAGATATTCAATCTCTTCCTTGCTGCAACCTACGGTAGGTACGCCTTTTATTATGGCGATTGTAGCAGGAATTGCGCCACAACTTCTTATTACTTCTTCAACTTGCAATGCAGTTTGAAAGTTTTTGGGATAGGGCATTCCGTGGGAGATTATGGTGG
Source organism: Clostridia bacterium (assembly GCA_016296985.1). GTDB lineage: Bacteria > Bacillota > Clostridia > Christensenellales > CAG-1252 > JAEDHM01. The sequence goes on along the minus strand of JAEDHM010000013.1, from coordinate 14,817 downwards.
ATTCGAGGGCCACTACGGGACGGTTTTCCTCAAGGGCTTTTTTTACTTCAGGGGAAATTTTTATATTCATATCAGTCCTCAATTTTTTTACGGATTGTTCCGATAATCATATCAACGGCAACGTTGTTGTGTCCGCCCTCGGGCACGATTACGTCGGCAACGCGTTTTGAAGGCTCTACAAAGCGCTCGTGCATGGGTTTTACCGTGGTAAGGTATTGATTTACAACTGAATCAAGGGTACGACCACGGTCCTTGACGTCACGCAAAATTCTACGAATTATTCTTACGTCGGCGTCGGTATCTACGAAAATTTTAACGTCTAACAAGTCAACCAAAGCCTTGTTTTCAAACAACAAAATTCCCTCGACGATTATGATCTTTTTACTGTCGATTTGCTCCCATTTGTCGCCACGACGGTGGTTTGTAAAGTCGTAGGTGGGGTGCATTATACTTTTGTCTTCCTTCAAGTCCTTTATGTGGGAAATGAGAAGGTCAGAGTCAAAAGCATTGGGGTGGTCGTAGTTGATTTTGCTCCTTTCCTCAAAGGATAAATGAGCGTTGTCTTTGTAGTAGCAGTCCATGCTGAGATGAACGCTGTCTTCCTTAAACTTTTTGAAAATCCTTTTAGCGAGGGTAGTTTTACCGCTTCCCGTACCGCCACAAATACCAATTACCAAGTGTTCCATGTTGTCCTCTTCTTCAGTTTTTTTGTTCTTGTCTTTTTTTCAGCCAGCATTTTCGGCACATAGCCATATACTTGTCGTTTCCGCCCAAGCAAACTTGTTCCCCTTGGAAAACAACCCTTCCTTTTTCGTCAAGACGGGCGTTTACCGTAGCCTTTGCTCCGCAACGGCAAACGGATTTTATCTCCTTTATGGATTCGGCAATTTCAAAAAGTCTTTGACTGCCGGGGAAAAGGTGAGTTAAGAAGTCGGTTGCCAAACCAAAGCACAAAACAGGCACGTCAAAATCAATAACGATTTGTCCCAGTTGATCCACTTGTTCGGGTGTCAAAAATTGGCACTCGTCCACGATAATTACCTGTCTATCCTTGTATTCTCTTACGTAAAGATCATAGACGTCAACGTCACTTGCAACGGGGATTGCCTCGGCCTCAAGTCCTATTCTCGACCTTGCGACGGTAAGCCCGTCACGGGTGTCGATTGCCGGTTTCATAAACATAACCGACATATTTCTTTCTTCGTAGTTAAACTTTGTGATAAGGGCTTGCGCGGTTTTCGAGCAACCCATTGCTCCATACTTAAAATATAATTTTGCCATATTATTCTACTCTCTTGAAAACTAGAGGTCTGTTTTCGGGTTTTTCTTTTGATATGGTGGTTGATCTTAAAAATTCCACTTCAGAATTTATGATCCTATTCAAATCGTTGGTGTACAAAATGGCGAGGGTTTCTCCCTCTTTTACGTAGTCGCCGGTCTTTTTGCAAAGGATAATACCTGCAGAATAGTCGATATCTTCCTCTTTTGTATTTCTTCCTGCGCCCAAAAGTAAACTTGCCTTTCCGTATCCTGCGGTGTCAACCTTGAAGATATAGCCTTCTTCCCTTGCTTTTACTTCATAGCAGTATTTTGCCTTTGTAAAGTTTTCGGTGTCCAAAATAAGGTTTACGTCTCCGCCTTGCGCCTTTACCATCTTAATCAAAGTTTCAAGAGCCGAGCCGTCGGCAATAGCCTTTTTAACCATAGCCTCGCACTCTTCCCTTGTGCCCATATCCGCAAGGTAAAGCATATCGGTAGCCAAAATAATACAAACTTCTGTAAAGTCCTCAGGACCATTGCCTTTCAAGGTGTCAACCGCTTCAATAACCTCAAGGGAGTTGCCGATTGCCTTGCCTAAAGGTCTATCCATATCGGTGATTAAAGCCAAGGTCTTTTTGCCTGCAGCCTTTCCGATTTCAACCATACATCTTGCCAAGGTTTCGCTTTCTTCAAGGGTTTGCGCAAAAGCGCCGCTACCAGTTTTAACGTCTAAAACTATACAATCGTCGTCAGCGGCAAGTTTTTTACCCATTATGCTTGAAATGATAAGGGGCAAACTGTCAACGGTTGCGGTAACGTCACGCAATGCGTACAATTTTTTATCGGCAGGAGCAAGGGCTTTGCTTTGACCTACGATAGCAATACCGATTTCGTTTACTTGTTTCAAAAAGTCTTCTTCGCTTAGGGTGGTGTTAAAACCGGTGATTGCCTCAAGTTTGTCAATTGTGCCACCGGTGTGTCCTAAACCTCTACCACTCATTTTAGCAACCTTTACGCCCAATGATGCAACGATAGGCGCAACGACCAAAGAGGTTTTGTCGCCTACGCCACCGGTAGAGTGCTTGTCAACGCGAATACCTTTTATTGAGGAAAAGTCAAGTCTTTCACCGCTATCTCTTACCGCAAAGGTAAGGTCACGGATTTCCCTCGTAGTCATACCCTTGAAATAGATTGCCATACATAAGGCAGCCGCTTGGTAGTCGGGAATATCATCATTTACGTATCCCTCGATAAAAAACTTGATTTCTTCAGTAGAAAGTTCTTTACCATCTCTTTTGTTTTTGATAATATCATACATTCTCATAGGAAAAACCCCCAATGCGTTCTTTGTCTATTTTATCAAATATATTCTGATTATGTCAATACAACAACCTTATTCCCGCAAAAGAAAAAGGCACTTTGTGCCTTTTTAAAAAACTATTTGCTTCCCGTGTAAAGTTGGTAATAACGTCCGTGTTTCTTCAAAAGTTCTTCGTGATTACCGCTTTCAATAATCCTTCCCTTTTCCAAAACCATAATAACGTCGGCGTTTTTTACGGTAGAAAGACGATGTGCAATGATAAATACCGTCCTGCCTTCCATCAATTTATCGGTGCCTTCCTGAACGATTTTTTCGGTACGGGTGTCAATACTACTTGTTGCCTCGTCTAAAATCATAACGGGAGCGTCGGCAACCGCCGCCCTTGCGATAGACAACAACTGTCTTTGACCTTGGGATAGGTTTGCGCCGTCCGAGGTAAGCATAGTGTCGTATCCTTCGGGAAGACGGATTATAAAGTCGTGAGCGTTTGCAAGTTTTGATGCCTCGATAACTTCTTCGTCGGTGGCGTCAAGCCTGCCGTAGCGTATGTTTTCCATAACCGTCCCTGTGAAGAGGTTGGTGTCTTGTAAAACTATGCCCAAAGACCTGCGCAAATCCGCCTTTTTAATTTTATTTATATTGATATCGTCATAGCGAATTTTGCCGTCGGCAATATCGTAAAAGCGGTTGATGAGGTTTGTTATGGTGGTTTTACCTGCCCCTGTCGAGCCTACAAAGGCGATTTTCTGTCCGGGTTGGGCGTGCAAGGTTACGTCGTGCAAGACAAGTTTGTCGGGGGTGTAACCAAAGTCAACGTTAAGCATATCGATTTTACCTGCAAGAGGAACGTAGGTGGTGGTATCGTCTGCTTTGTGGTAGTGTTTCCACGCCCATTTTCCCGTACGGGTTTCACTTTCCGTGATATTGCCATTTTCATCTTCTTTCGCATAACAAAGGGTTACGTAGCCGTCGTCCACCTCTTTTGCCTCGTCTAAAAGATTGAAAATTCTTTCCGCGCCTGCAAAAGCCATAACAATGCTGTTGATTTGGTTGGAAATTTGGGATACGGGGTTTGAAAAGTTTCTCGCATATTGCAAGAAGGAGACGATAAGACCGGGCGTCATCAAGGCGAAACCTGTGATTGAAAGGTTTTGCACGCCCATAATAACCATCGTTGCGCCTACTATTGCGATAACGGTGTACTGCACGTGACCAAGATTTCCCATAATGGGCATAAAGACGTTTGCAAAACTGTGAGCAGAAGTGGCATCCTTTCTCAACTGATTGTTTACCTTATCAAAACCATCTTTTGCGCCCTCTTCGTGGCAGAATACCTTGACAACCTTTTGACCTTGAATCATTTCCTCGATATAGCCGTTCAGCTTACCGATTGACTGTTGTTGTTTGATAAAGTATTTTCCACTTTTACCGCCCACCGTTTTGGTGATCAGCATCATTATAAGCAAAAATCCGATAATCAAAAGGGTAAGGTAGATACTTGACATAACCATAACCACAAACACCGTGATTATGGACAAAAGGGAACTTATACCCTCGGGAATACTTTGGCAAATCAACTGATGCAAGGTGTCGGTATCATTGATATAAAGGCTCATTATATCGCCCTTTGAGTGTTGATCAAAGTACTTGACCGACAAGTCTTGCATATGGTTGTACATATCGTCGCGCACCTTTTTCATAATCACTTGGCCGATTACCGCCATAGTGCGGTGTGAAATATAGGAGACTATACAGCCTGCGCCTAAAATGATAGCCATAACTCCAAGCGCCAAAGGTAAATTGCTTGAAGGATCGGGGAAATAGGTGTCAACCAAAAGTCCTGAAAAATAGGATACGGCTACGTTGGATAGCGAGGATATGATTATGCACAAAATGACAAGGAAAAGTCTGCCCTTGTAGGGGGAGAGGTAGGAAAATACCCTTTTTACAGTGCCTTTTGAGAAGGTGGGGCGCCTTGTTTTCATTGCTTTTTCCATCAGTCGGCACCTCCTTCTTCGTCAAAATCTCCGCCTGCCTCTTGTTGAGTGGTGTAGACTTCTTGATAAATCGGGTTGTTTGCCAAAAGTTCTTCATGAGTACCTATGGCGTCAATCTTTCCGCCGTTCATAACCACGATTTTGTCCGCATCCATAACCGAGCCGATACGTTGAGCGATTATAATCTTGGTAGTTCCGGGTATAATCTCTTTGAAAGCCTTTCTGATTTCGGCATCCGTTTTTGTGTCAACGGCGCTTGTGCTGTCGTCAAGGATAAGAATTTTAGGCTTTTTCAACAAGGCGCGCGCAATGCAAAGTCTTTGTTTTTGACCGCCTGAAAAGTTTGCTCCGCCTTGTTCGACGTGAGAATCATATCCCTCTTTCATTGCGGAAACAAAGCCGTCGGCTTGAGCCAAAATACATGCGTTTTTAATTTCTTCGTCGGTAGCGTTTTCATTACCCCAACGCAAATTTTCTTTTACGCTTCCCTCGAAAAGGGTGTTTTTTTGCAAAACCATTGAAACGTTGTCACGCAAGGTTTGAATATCGTATTGTCTTACGTCAATACCGCCAACCTCTACTACACCGCTTGTCGCATCGTAAAGACGGGGGATAAGTTGAGTCATGGTTGTTTTTCCGCTACCCGTACTTCCTATAATACCCACCGTTTCCCCTGATGCAATTTCAAGGTTTACGTTGCTTAGTGAATGATTATCATCCTCTTCAACGCCATAGGCAAAGCAAACGTCCTTCAAAGAAATATCCCCGTTTTTAACCTCGTAAATAGGATTTTCAGGGTTTTTGATAGTGCTTTCTTCCTTTAATACTTCGCAAACACGCTTCATACTTGCATGGCTTATAACAATCATCATAAAGACCATTGCAACCATAATAAAGCTTGACAAGATTTGAATAGTGTAGGTAAGCATACTTACAAAGTCGCCTGCTTGAAGTTGTCCTACCCAAATGTATTTTGCGGAAAGCCAAGCGAGGACAAGCATACAAACGTAAACGATCATCATCATAAGGGGATTGATGATTGCGCTTATTTTTTCGGCGTATACGAAATCAGTGAAAATTTCAGTAGAAGTTTTTCCAAACTTTTTCTTTTCATAATCGCTTCTGGCGTAGGATTTTACAACCCTTATACCTCTCAAATTTTCCTCAACTACGTTGTTTAAGTCGTCGTATTCTTTGAAAACTCTTTCGTAGATGGGGTGAGTGCGAGATAGCAACACATAGGCTGCAAGGGCGATTATGGGAATAACGCAAAGGAAAATCAAACTTAACTGCCACTTGATTCTAACCGACATAACAAATGCCAAAACTAACATAACGGGAGCCCTAACCGCAATACGGACTATCACTTGATATGCCATTTGCACGTTTGTAACGTCGCTTGTAAGTCTTGTGATAAGGGAAGGAGTGGAAAACTTGTCAAGGTTTGCAAAGGAAAATTCTTGAATTTTGTAAAACAAATCGTGGCGTAAATTTCCCGCATAACCACTTCCCGCAACCGCTGCAAAACGGCCGGAAAGTACACCGCACAAAAGGGAAACCAAGGCGCAAGCCAACAAAACAAGGCTTAGTTGCCATACTATGGTATAATTGCCCGTTGCCACCGCTCCTTCGGGGACAACGCCTTTATAACCTTTCAGCATAAGAGGAATAAGCTCGCCTATATTGTCGCACCAGGTATAGCCCCTTACCGCATTTACGCCATAGTCGATGACGTAGCCCATAAGGTAGGGTATAAGAATTTCCAAAACAACCTCCATTGCCACAAACAAGGGGGCAAGGATAGAGGCTTTTTTGTATTCTCTTATACTTTTTGCTAAAGTCTTTATCATATAATCTCCTATAGAGTATATATTTATATACTTTTGTATTGGATTTTACCATTATACCTAGTATATGTCAATCAAAAGTAATTCGGAAGAAGATATATCCCTCAATATAAAATTGCCTATGCCCCCTATTGACGAAAAAGGAAGAATTAGGTTATACTTAAAAAATGAAAAACGGATTGGGGAAAAGAATTTTTATTGACATTTCACAGGGCTTTTTGGCTGGCGCAATGATAACCATAGGTTGTTGCGTATACCTTGCTTGCGACGTCAAGTGGGTGGGCGCAATCTTGTTTTCCGTTGCGTTGTTATCCATTTGTTATTTAGGGTTTTCCCTTTTTACGGGAAAAGTAGGTTTTATCCTTGACAACGCAAACCCCGAAGGATTTTCACAACTTTTCCTCGGACTTTTGGGAAATGCCCTTGCAACCACGGTTTTGGGCATAGCTATAGGCTATACTTTGCCAAACCTTAATCAAACCGCCTTCGATTTGGTGTTGCCTAAACTTGACCAAGCCTTGTGGCAAACCCTTATAAGGGCAATTTTCTGCGGTATTTTAATGTATATTGCCCTTGCAATTTTCAAGGATAAAAAGTCCCCCTTGGGTATTGTATTTTGTATTCCCACCTTCATCCTTTGCGGATTCGAGCACTCTATTGCCGACGTGGGCTATTTTGCCATAGCGCATCACTATTCCGCCACCGCCTTTGGGTTTATATGGATGGTAATTTTAGGAAACAGTATCGGCGCTTTGCTTTTCCCCGCAATCAAAAAACTTTGCGATTATAAAAAAGCCCCCAAAGAGGTTATTGAAAAAGAAGAAAATTCAAAATAATAATAAAGGTCGGAAATCCCGACCTTTTTAATTTTTTATTTACCTTCAGCATGCCTTCTTCTTTCCTCGCAAATTTCATTCCAACTTTTTTGCTTTTTCAAAATTTCGTCAAAGTCTTTCAAAAGGGTGGGGATATCAATCCCTTGAGGACAAGATTTTTTGCAGTTTCCACAACCTATGCAAGCGGAGGGGCGTTTGTTTTCGGGCAAAGCGTCTATTGCCATACCTATAGAGGTAGCGTAAGAGAATTTTGCCTCGTTGTAAAGTTTTAGCAAGCGAGGAATATCAAGGTCAAGAGGACAGTTTTTGGTACAATAACGGCAAGCAGTACAAGGGAGCATATCGCTCAAGTTTTCGGCAATATTTTTCAAAAGAGCCAATTCATTTTCTTTCAAAGGTTTTTTACTTGAAAAGGTTTTGATATTGTCCTTCATTTGTTCAAGGTTTGACATACCGCTTAAAACAACTTGAACACCGTCAAGCATCTTCAAAAAGCGGAAAGCCCAAGATGCAACGCTTTCGTCGGGGCGCAAAGCCTTCATTTCTTTTACCCATTTTTCTTCAAGATTTGCAAGAGCACCACCCCTAACCGGCTCCATAACGATTACGGGCAAATTTCTTTCCCTAAGCAAAATATACTTTTCCCCGGCATCTTGCATAGTCCAGTCAAGATAGTTTAACTGAAGTTGCACAAAATCAAAGGTATTGGGGAAAATATCTAAAAAATGGCGCAAGGTTTGAAAACTTGCATGGGTGGAAAAACCAAGATATTTGATTTTGCCCTTTTCTTTTTGTTCAAGCAAATAATCCACTATACCCAAATTTTCATCGGTATAAACGTCGATAGAAAGTTCGCATACGTTGTGAAGAAGATAAAAATCAAAATAATCAACGCCACACTTTTCAAGTTGTTTTTCAAAGGTGGCCTTGGGGTTTAAGTTGGGATTAAGCTCGTGTCCCGGCATTTTGCTTGCAAGATAAAAGCTGTTGCGGTGATAACGGCGCAAAGATTTTCCCAAGCAAACTTCCGACATACCGCCATGATAGGAAAATGCGGTGTCAAAGTAGTTGATACCCTCGGACATAGCAAGATCAACCATCTCGTCAAGTTTTCCTTGATCGATTTCTTGAGGATTGCCGTCAACTACGGGCAAACGCATTGCTCCAAAACCTAATCTTGAAATTTGAATATCCTTAAACTTTTTGTATTCCATAAAAACCTCGTAAAGGTATTATATCACATTTATACCACTTGTGTATTTATTATAAGGATATAAAAAATTATTTCAAAAAAAAGTAAAAAACATTGACAAATTTTATTTTAAAATTTAGAATTAGAATAGTTTTAAAAAGTGAGGCAAAGATGACAGCAAAAAGGCAAGCGATAATTGATATTATTCAAAAATCCTCCGATCACCTTACCGCGGAAGAAATCTTTTTCAAGGTGAAAAAGGTTTTTCCCGGCATTGTGATGGCTACCGTTTACAACAATATCAACGTACTTGCGAAAGAGGGAAAAATCAGGCGTATCAAGGGTATTGGTAGCTGTGATAGATTTGATAAAATTATCCCGCACGACCACTGTGTTTGTTCACGTTGCGGTGGCATCATCGACCTTGCTATTCCCTCTCTTACCGAGCAAATTGAAAGGGTACTTGGAAAAAAGATAAAGGGATACAGACTTAATATCGACTATCTTTGCGACAAATGTGAAGGTATCGAGGCATAGGAATTTACCGCATTGCGGTTTTAATAAAAAATTAAAGGGAGTTTTATTATGAAAGATTTGAAAGGAACAAAGACAGAGAAAAATTTGATGGAAGCTTTTGCAGGCGAAAGCCAAGCCAGAAACAAGTACACCTACTACGCATCTAAGGCAAAAAAAGACGGTTTTGTACAAATCGCGCATATTTTTGAAGAGACTGCAAACAACGAAAAAGAACACGCAAAATTGTGGTTTAAGTATCTTCACGGTGGCGAAGTACCCTCTACCTCTGAAAACCTCTTAGACGCTGCTGAAGGTGAATACGGCGAATGGACTGATATGTATGCCCGTATGGCAAAAGAAGCAAGAGAAGAAGGCTTTATCGAAATCGCACTCAAGTTTGAAATGGTAGCAAAAATTGAAAAGGCTCACGAAGAACGTTATCGCAAACTTCTTGCCAACGTTGAAGGCGACCTCGTATTCAGCAAAGAAGGCGACGCTATTTGGGAATGCTCAAACTGCGGTCATATCGTAATCGGCAAAAAAGCCCCCGAAATGTGCCCCGTATGCAACCATCCCAAAGCATACTTTATGGTAAAAGCATTCAATTATTAAGATTGACGATATCATAAAAACCCAAAGATAAACAAAAAAGGGGAGCAACCAAAGTTGCTCCCTTTTACTTTTTACGTGTTTTTTTATGCGGATACGTGAGTAATAACGCAGATAGCGTTTTCCTTAATACCGCCGAATCCCAAAGTAGGCTCGCCTTCTACTACGTTGCCCTCTTTTACGGTTGCTTCACCGATTGCGCCAAGGTTGTAGATAATTTCCGAAAGCGCGCTTCCCATATATCCGTTAAGTTTTTCTAAAGTCATGCCTTCTCCCATATTAGAAAGTACCACTTGAATGATGGCTTTTGAAACGGGATCTTCGTTGTTGCCGTTGATGGAAAGGGATTTTGAGGTAGTTTGCATCTTGCCGTTGCTATCTACGGTAAAGTCAAGCTCGCTTACCAAGAACACCTTTTCAGGTACTGTCAAAAAGGATTTTGCAGCGCCTAGCTTATCTTCGATTTGAGCCTTGAAATCGCCCAAGTTTATTTCGGCTACGATACGTATTTCTCCATTAGAATTCTTTTTGGTGATAGCAATTTCTTTAACTGAAATATGAGCGTTTTGAAGCACTTCGATTGCTTCGGAGGGATTTTTCGCATCGTGGATTGCGCTGTCAAGCATGTAGGCAATCGTGGTATCTTGATAGGTGAGAAGATATCTTTTGTCGTAAACTACTTTATCCTTCAAAATATCCGAAAGGCTACCTTCGCTTACCGAGCTGTTGTCAAGGTTTCCCTCTGCTTTATCCTTTTCAGCGGTGCTGTCGAAGGGGCGGTTTACTACGTCGTCTTCCTCAACTTTTCCAATATTGGTTATACTCTTTATAATCTCTAAAATTTTCGTATCGGCGATACCCAATTCCTCAATAGTCATATTGCCAAGGGAAAGGTCTTCAAGTTTCAACTGTCTGGGGGTAAGGTTTACCACTACGACGGCTGCAATTACAACTATTGCCACGATACATAAAATGGTAATCAAAAGTCCTGCAAAAAATTTTTTCATAATTTTCCTCTTTTTAAATTTTTCTTTTCTTAAGTATAGCACACAATGGGGGAGATAGGTGTCTTTTTTTGAATATTTACAAAAATTCAAAAGTCAATCGAAAAAAATATATACCTATTCTTTTTGGCTTTTTTATATCCTTGAAATTTGCAAAGGATTATTGTATAATAAAAAGGCTTTGTAAAGAAGAAAGAAAATGAGTTTTGAATATAAGACAAGAAAGTTTGATATGGTTGAGTAGTTATGAAAAAGTATAAAATTTCCGTTACAACAGCATCAGGAATCGAGGCGGTAACAAAACGCGAACTTAGGGATTTAGGCATTGAAAACGCCCCCGCAATTTCCGGTCGTCTTTCCTTTGAGGGAACCGCTCTTGACGTTGCAAGATGCAATATGTTTTTACGTACTGCGGATAGGGTGTATATCGAGGTAGGCCGTTTCCCCTGTACCAGTTTCGACCAACTTTTCGAGGGCGTTTCCAAACTCGACTGGAAAAGTTTTTTGCCCGTTGACGCATCTTTCCCCGTAAATGGAAAGTGCGTGGGAAGCGTGCTTTACGGCGTTTCCGCTTGTCAGTCCATAATCAAAAAATCCATTGTAGTCGCTCTAAAAAAGGCTTATCGCGTAGCAGAGATTTTGGAAGACGGGAGCGAGTATAGAATAGAGTTTACCATAATCAAGGACGAGGCGGTTTTGTATATCGACACCTCGGGCTCGCCCTTGCACAAGAGAGGGTATCGAAACCTTGTGGGCGCTGCCCCTATGAAGGAAACTTTGGCGGCGGCAATTATACTTCTTTCGGTATGGCGTTATAACCGTCCCTTTATCGATCCTTTTTGCGGAAGCGGTACTTTGGCAATCGAGGCGGCAATGATAGGTCTTGACAAGGCTCCCGGTCTTTGTCGCACCTTTGCTTACGAGTGGTGGGATAACTTTCCTCAAGAAGCGAAAGACAAGGCAAGAAGTGAAGCGAAGGAAAGGGTAAAAAAGGACAGGACGTTGCAAATTTCCGCATTTGACGTTGATAAAAATGCAATCCGTCTTGCCGAACATCACGCCAAAAACGCAGGCGTTTACGAGTATATCCATTTTCAATGTATGGATATGCGCGAGGTAAAAAGTAGCAAAGCCTATGGCGTGGTTATCACAAATCCTCCCTACGGCGAAAGACTTTTGTCTGAAAAAGAACTTAGACTTTTGTACCAAGATTTTCAAAAGGTGTACAAAAACTTGCCCGACTGGTCCTTGTTTTTAATCACCGCATACGGAGATTTTGAATCGGTTTTCGGCAAAAAAGCGGATAGAACGAGAAAACTTTACAACGGCGACCTCGAGTGTAGGCTATATCAATATTTGGGCAAAAAACCCAAGGATACAAACTTGATAACGGGTGATTAAAATGTTTGAGTGCAAAAACGATTGGAAGGATATTTTAGAGAGAGAATTTCAAAGTGATTACTACAAATCACTTCGTCTTTTCTTGAAAGAAGAATATGCCACAAAACGCATTTTTCCCAATATGCACGATATTTTCAACGCCTTCAACTACACTCCTTACAGCGAGGTTAAAGTGGTAATTTTAGGACAAGATCCCTATCACGGCGAGGGACAAGCCCACGGTCTTGCTTTTTCAGTTCAAAAAGGGGTTGACGTACCCCCCTCCCTTGTTAATATCTACAAGGAGCAAAAAAGTGATTTGGGTATAACCCAACCTTCTCACGGAAACCTTACAAAATGGGCAAAGCAAGGGGTGTTTCTGTTAAACGCCGTCCTTACAGTAAGAGCAAATTGCGCCAACAGTCACAAAGGCATGGGGTGGGAGATATTCACCGACCATATTATTGAAACTCTTGCTCAAAAAGATGAGCCCGTGGTATTTATGCTTTGGGGAGCAAACGCAAGAAAAAAGGCAAGTTTGGTAAAGAAAAGCAATCACCTTGTCTTGCAAGCGCCTCATCCTTCTCCGCTATCGGCATACAACGGGTTTTTCGGCTGTAAACACTTTTCAAAAGCCAACGAATTTCTAAAAAAAATGGGGCAAAGCCCCATTGATTGGCAGTTAGAAGACTAACTTTCCCTTTCAGCGTAAAAGAGATATTGCTGGGCAAAGCCTGAATAATTGCCGTAAATACCCACAAGTTTCTCTCTTATTTCTTCCCCGGATAAGGTGTTTTCGCCAAAGGCGCGCTTGTACATTTTTTTAATCCAAGTGTCGGTAGGGAAAACGTCGCTTCTGCCAAATCCGTATTGCAAAATACAGTCGGCAACCTTTCCACCAACACCTAAAAGTTGACAAAGTCTTTTTTTCGCTTTCTCCGTTGGAAGGGTGGCGATTACTTCCAAACTGAAATTTCCCGTTGCAATATCTCTTGAGGTTTCCGCAAGGTATCTATCTCTATAACCAGCGCCGATAGATTTGTAAAATTCTTGTCCCGCTTTCGCCATTGCAATGGGAGTAGGGAAGGCGTAAAAATCCCCCATATTTTCCCCAAGGTTTTCGCATATTTTTTCGATTATCCCCTTTATGCGAGGTATATGATTGTTTGCGGAAATAATAAACCCAATCAAGGCCTCGAAAGAGTCTTGTTTCAAAATCCGAATACCCATTCCCTTTGGTATTGCGTCCTTCATAAGGGGCAAATTTATTAAGTTATCATAGATAACTTGATAATCGGTTTGAAAATCAAAGTAGTTGTAAAAATACTCTCCGTCCTTTGTGTAAAAATCAAAACCGCCCGATGGGTTTTCTTTTATAAGGCAAATTTTATCCTTTGAAATCACTTGATAATCGCCGTTTTCAAGTTTTTTATAGCGAAAAACTTGACCGCACTCAAGGGTATCTTTTGGATTGAAAAAGGGAGTGTTTACGCTGAAGGCTTTTTCCATAGTTTTTCCTTTTAAGTTTGGCTATATCCCATTATCTTACTGATTTTGAAAGGAAATTAATTTCACCTAAATTCAGTCATATAACGAGAAGCCGTATGCTTATAAAAATATTATAGCGCAAAAAGTAAAAATTGCATAGGATTTCCCTTAAAAAAAGGTTAGATCATACAAAAGCGCCAAATTATAAAAACCTTTTTATAAAAGGTAGGGAAAATGCCTCAAAACGTTTGACGATAAAAGTCCTTTATGTTATCATAGTTGCGAGCCGCATGGACAGGGCTAGTTTAAGCAACCCTAGGTTCGCCCCGACAGCGAGACTGGAAAGAGGAGGTATCATCATGTACGCGATTATAGCAACAGGCGGAAAACAATACACCGTAGAAGAAAATCAAGTTATTAACGTTGAAAAAATCGATGCAGAAATCGGCGCAAGCGTAAACTTTTCTGTACTTTTGATTAATGACGGTGGTAACGTTTTGGTTGGCAACGATGTAGCCGGTGCTCACGTCGAGGCAACAGTTCTTGCAGCAGGTAAAGATAAGAAAGTTATCGTTTACAAGTACAAAGCTAAAAAGAACGAACGTCGTCGTCAAGGACACAGACAACCGTTTACAACTGTAAAAATTACTTCTATCGTTAAGTAATGACAAAGGTAAGATTCGAAAAGCGTGATAACAGGATAGTGAAAGTCCTTTGCAAAGGCCACACAGGTTTTGCAAGCAACGGGGAAGACGTTTTGTGCGCCGCTTTAAGCGCCATAATTCAATCTACCGCATTAGGTATTTTGAAGGTACTTGGAATAAAAGCGGAATATAAGACAAATCCCGACAAAGGCGAGTTGTCGCTGGCGTTGCCCGACTTATCGCAAGAAATCAGCGAAAAGGCGCAGGTTTTAATGGAAACAATGCTTTTAAGCGTAATGGATTTATGCGAAGGCTATCCCGAATTTATTCAAGTGGAGGTTAAGTGATTATGTTTATTAATATTCAATTATTCGCTCACAAGAAAGGTGTTGGTAGCAGCCGTAACGGAAGAGATTCCGCTGCTCAAAGACTCGGCGTTAAGAGAGCCGACGGTCAATTTGTTTTGGCTGGCAATATCCTCGTTAGACAAAGAGGAACAAAAATCCATCCCGGTAACAACGTAGGTATCGGTAAAGATGACACTTTGTTCGCCCTTGTTGACGGCACCGTACGTTTCGAGCGTAAAGGCAGAGATAACAAACAAGTCAGCGTATATGCTGAATAATTAGAAAAACAGCAAAGGCAAGTCCTTTGCTTTTTTTTGCGATGATAAAATGATAATTGAAAAGGGCAAAATACTATTTTGCGCCTTTTCTTTTTTTA
>JAEDHM010000120.1 GCA_016296985.1 Clostridia bacterium | reverse complement strand
CCCGTCAAGGACGGATTTCATTGCGAAGCCCTGCTCCGCCTTAGGGGATTTCTCCGTAATTTCACTACTTTACAAACTTCCCCAACCGTTTTGTATAAAATTCCCCAACTTTGTTCAAAATTGCATATTGACGATAAGCTATAACAAAGTTATAATTATAATATCACTAGGTTGAGGTATTTTTATGCACTACGATTATGACGTTATTGTAATTGGCGCAGGAAACGGCGGTCTTGTCGCCGGCGCCACTACGGCAAAAGCAGGGTTGAAAACCTTGGTTTTGGAAAAACACAACTTGCCCGGCGGTAGCGCAAGCTCTTTCAGACGCGGTAGGTTTGAATTCGAGCCAAGCCTTCACGAGCTTTGCTCGGTTGGTACTAAGGAAAACCCAAGCGCCGTTTATAACATTTTCGACAACCTTGGAATATCCCCTCAATGGTGCTATGAAGACAGCACTTTCCGTGTTATAAACACTGAGGAAGGGAATGAGTACGACGTAAAGTTGCGCGCCGGTATGGACAACTTTTTGGACGATATGGAAAAGGCAGTCCCCGGTTGCCGTAAATCGGTGAAAAACTTTTTTGATTTGTATCACAAAATCAACGCCGCTCTTAACTACATTGAAGAAAAGAAGGGCAACCCCAATCCCCTTGTTATGGTCTTAAAACACGGCGACTTTATGCGTTGCGCATCTCACAGCGTTGAAGAAGTTCAAATCGCCCTTGGTATGCCCGAAAAGGCAAGAGATATACTCAACACTTATTGGGCTTATTTGGGTGTTCCTACCGACGAACTAAACTGTTTGCACTATATCTCTATGGTATATTCCTATATCGTTGATTCGGCGGCAATGCCCCTCAAACGCTCTCACCAACTGAGCACCGCTTTGGCGAACGCCATAATCAAGTTTGGCGGTGAAATAAGGTACAGAAGCGAAGTTGTAAAGATGCTTTACGACGAAAATGGAAAAGCTTGTGGCGTAAAAATAAAAAGCGGTGAAGAGTTTTACGCAAAGGAGATTATATCCAACGTAATCCCCAACAACGTCTATAATATGTCCGATGAAAAATACGTTCCCGAAAGGGAAATTAAACTTGCAAACAGCAGGGAATTGGGACTTACCTTCCACACCATTTATATTGGTCTTGACAAGTCGGCGGAAGAACTTGGAATAAAGGATTATACCCTTTTCCTCTTCGACAACTCGAAACCCCGTACTCAATACGAAACAATGGGAAAATCCTTCAACTTTGTCGTCAACTGCTTGAATATGGCAATCCCCGACGCAACTCCTCAAGGCACTTCTACCCT
The DNA here is from genome assembly GCA_016296985.1 of Clostridia bacterium. Lineage (GTDB taxonomy): Bacteria > Bacillota > Clostridia > Christensenellales > CAG-1252 > JAEDHM01. The sequence goes on along the minus strand of JAEDHM010000120.1, from coordinate 2,809 downwards.
TTTCTTTACAATCCCCACCTTTGGCCGTGATTTACCCAAGGATTTGAAACCCGAGGATTATAAAAAGTTCAAAAACGATATCGCCTTAAGGTATATCAAAAAGTATGAAGAGATTATGGGCGTTGACGTCCTTAACCATATCGAAGAAATCTCGGTGGCTACTCCCGTAACCTTTGCAAGATACCTCAACACCCCCGACGGCGAAGTTTATGGCTATCAAGTAAACAAGTGGGATAGCATTTTGGCGAGAATATCCTCGAAACATCTTGACTTTACGGTAAAAGGATTGACCTACTGCGGTGGTCACGACACCCGTGGCGACGGCTATAGCTCCGCTTATATAAACGGCTCGCAAGCAGGCAACGCTGTGGTAAGAAGATTGAAAGGAGAATAACTATGGGATCTAAAATCAAAACTCTTAAAATTACAAATTTCTTGTCCATTGCTCCCACTAGAGTAAAAACCATAGAAAAGGAAAAGGCCGTACCCCTTCCTCAAAAGGACAGTTATACCGCAAACAGGATTGCAAACGCTTTGCACCCCGAGGTACAACACCTTGTAATTTCCGATATAATTGACCGTGGCGAAAATGCAAAATCCTTCGTCTTTGCCCCCGATAAAGAAAATGGTACAGACGCCCTCGCCTATTTTTCGGCAGGACAGTATATAACCATTTCCCTCACCGTAGGTAAGGCGGTTTTGTCCCGTCCCTACTCCCTTTCATCCTCACCTAAAGATTCCCTAAACGGAAGATATGAAATCACGGTAAAAAGAGCAGAAGGCGGTCTTGCATCCAATTTTATGCTTGACCAATGGAAGATTGGGGACAAGGTCCAAGCGTCCGCACCTTTAGGCGACTTTACCTACGAGCCTTTACGTGACGGCAAAACCGTAATTGCCCTGGCAGGCGGTAGCGGTATCACTCCTTTCGTAAGCCTTGCAAAAGCAATCTCCGACGGCGACGAAGATTGCAACCTTATTATCCTTTACGGCACCAAAAACAAAAAGGAAATTTTGTTTGAAAGCAAACTTTCGAAACTTGCCAAAGAGTGCGATAGAATCAAGGTGGTAAACGTTTTATCCGACGAGGATGCAAAAGATTGCGAAAAGGGATTTATCACCGCAGACCTTATCAAAAAGTATGCTCCCGAAGGGGATTATTCCCTCTTTATTTGCGGTCCTCAAGGAATGTACGAATTTTTAAAGAAAGAGATTATCTCCCTTGGTTTGCGCCCCAAATTTGTCCGCAACGAAGTCTTTGGCGAATACCGCAACCCTCAAAAGGACGAGGGCTATCCCGACGGTGTGAAAGAGAGCGTAACAATCAAAATAAGGCTTGACGGAAAGGATTACCAAATTACCGCAAACCCCAACGATACCATTTTGTCCGCAGTTGAAAAGGGCGGAGTCCCAGCCCCTGCCCATTGCCGTAGCGGTATTTGCGGTTGGTGCCACGCAAGACTTTTAAGCGGAGATGTCTATATCCCCAAGTCCGTTGACGGAAGACGTATGGCGGACAGCGAGTTTGGATATATCCACCCCTGTTGCACCTTCGCAACCTCGGATATCGAAATCGAGATTTAATTTCAAATTTAACGGATTATAGGAAACATTTGCGAATAACCTCGCAAATGTTTTTTTTGTATAAGAAAAAGTGCCACTCTTTGTTTTGACAGTAGCACTCCTGCAAGTTTGTGTTAATTATAATTTGTTTATTATTTTATTAAAATTTTTAGGATCATTATATTCAGTAATAGCCATTATTAATATACAATCATCCTTTATCATACAAGCATGATAAATTTCTTTTCTAATGTCTTGTTCACTTTCTATCACTTTATCATTAATCAATATTTGCTTATTAATAAATGGTCCATTTTTCCCTTTTGTCTCATAAGCAACCGAAATAATTGTTATATTCTTTCCGTTAAAACTTTTCACATAAATCGTGTCTGGAATCTCCGCATTTTTTATCCACTTTTCAATTTCAGAAATATTACATAAAACTGGTTCAAACTTAAACTGCTTTTCACCATTAATAACTTTCATTTTCTCATTATAATCAGATATATCAATCAATCTAATAATACACGGAACAAAGAATAGTACCCATTGAATTAGAATAAAAATGCTAAGTATTCTATCTATTATTTTATCTAAATTTATCGTGTTAGAAATAATAATTACTATTAATGATGTTAGTAACAAATAGGTGATCAATAACAATTCATATTTATATTTTTTGCTTTTTGATTTCGTTGAAAATAACCATTTAAATAAACGTTTCATATTTCCTCTTAGTATGCAGGACTTATAACTGCACCATTTGTAAATAAACCATCAAATACAGTAAACAGAGCGGAATATATTGCATTCAATGTAGCCATTTTTCCAATCGTTTTAATTGAAACAAATTAATACTTCCATTTACTAATTTTGTATTAATTTATTTTGAGACAGCAGTTAAACTAGCACTCCTGCAAGTTTGTGTTAATTATAATTTATTTATTCGATTTATTATATTTTCTTTTGTAAAATCATAATCCTTCATATATGGATCTTTTTTATAACTTTCATCGATTTTAATTTCACCATTCAGCATTATTTTTTTCAATATTAACAACAACTTATTTATTTCTTCTTTTAGTCGTTCTGAAATATACGCTGATTTATAATGTTTCAATGTTTCTGCTAAAATAATCATAGAAAATGTATCCAAATCAGTTTGATTCAAAACTTCAATTACGAAATGTACAGCAGATTCATTATCAAGTAATTGTATATAATTGTTAATCAAAATGACTTTACT
>JAEDHM010000119.1 GCA_016296985.1 Clostridia bacterium | reverse complement strand
TACGCAAAAAAAGGAAAATCCCTATATGGCACCCCCCTTTGCAATGCTTTTAAGAAAGCACCTTGTGGGTGGCAAAATCACAAGTGTTTTCACCGTTGCTCAAGATAGAATCGTTTTATTTGAAATTTCAGGAAGAAACGAACTTGCCGACGAAACTGCTTTAAGGCTTTACGTCGAACTTATGGGTAGGTATTCCAATATAATTTTAACCGACGAAGAGGACGTGATTTTCGATGCTCTTCGCCATATTCCCCCCGATGAAAAACAACTGAGATGTATTTTGCCCAAGGTAAAATATCTTCCACCTTCTCAAGGTAAAATTTCGCCTATCTCGGATGGAATTGCACTCGCCCTTTCTGCATACTGTGGCGGTAATCCTATTTCATACCTTCTTTCAACGGTAAGCGGTTTTGCAAACTCTACAGCCTACGAGTTGTTTTTCAGATTGGGAATCCCCTTTGACGTTCAGTCTTTTACAAGTGAAGAGTGCGAGGCAATTGAAAGAGAGATTCATCGCTTTGCAACCGCCTATCACAACGATTTGTTCGCCCCTTGCTCGGACGGAAAAGACTTTTACCTTTTTCCCTACACCTACAACGGACAAAGTTATACCTCTTATCCCAATTTCAACTGCGCCGTTGACGAACTTTGCAGTGAAAAGGATAGATTAACAAGACTTAAAACCCACGGAAAACGAATTGCTACTGCGATAAAAAGCGCGGAAACTAAGGCGGAAAGGTTGATAAAAAACGGATATTTAAAACTTGAAGAGTGTAAAAATGCCGATCAATATCGCCTTTACGGTGATATCTTAACTTGCAATTTAGGTAAGGTGAAGAAAGGCGCAACAAAAGCTTTGCTTTTTGATTATGAAAACGGGCAAGAAATTTCTATTCCGCTTGACGGAAAACTATCTCCAGTTGAAAACGCTCAAGCCTTTTACAAAAAGTATGCTAAGCAAAAGAGAACTATTGAATTTGTAAAAGTTCAACTTGAAGAACAAAAGGAACTTTTAGAATATATTCGCTCGATAAAAACCGCTTTTGAATTGGCGGAACAAGTTGGAGAGTTTGAGGAAATTGAAAGAGAGCTTGAACAAAACGGTTTTTTGAAACCCTTGAAACAAAGGGAAAAAAAGAAAAAAGATCAACCTCTTTCCCCTGCCGTATACACGATTGACGGATATACCGCCTATCGGGGAAAAAACAACTTGCAAAATGACTATATTACCTTCAAGGTTGCCACAAGTACCGACTTGTGGTTTCACGTGAAAGACGCTCACGGCTCTCACGTTGTTCTATTCACAAAGGGCGCAACTCCACCTGATGAAGTAATTGAAAAATGCGCTTCACTTGCCGCTTTTTATTCAACTGCAAGGGAAAATCCAAAAGTGCGTGTTGATTATACTCAAAGAAAAAACGTATCTCGCCACCCTAATAAAAAGATTGGTATGGTAATTTATACAAAGCATAATAGCATTACGGTCACCCCTAAAAATATTGATAAATAAAGACTACCGAAACATGCAATTTAATTTTTGCTTGAGTTAAAAAATGGCAATCATTTTGACAAAAAACTATTAAACTGGTAAACGCAAAAAAGAGCAAAACATCTTTCGTTTTGCTCTTTTATATTGTGTTAGTTTTTCTTTCTATCCCTCAACTTTTTCAAAACCTTTTCAAAATGGGGAGGCAAGGGGGCGGTAAAGGTCATAAGTTCTCCGCTTCTTGGATGGATAAGTTGAAGTTTTTCAGCGTGCAACAACTGTCCGCTTAGACCAAATTTGTTGCTACCGCCATATTTTTCATCACCAATTACGGGATGCCCTATACTTTTTGAATGAACGCGAATTTGGTGTGTTCTACCTGTTTTTAGTTGATAACTAACCAAGGTATAATCCCCAAATCTTTCAAGAACGGTGAATAAAGTGTGAGCGTATCTCCCATCTTGAACTACCGCCATAAGTTTTCTGTCCTTGGGATTTCGACCAATAGGCTTGCAAATTTCACCACTATCCTCTTTTATATTGCCGTCAACGATTGCAATATAAAAACGCTTTGCCCTCTTTTCAGCAATTTGAGTTGCCAATGAGTTGTGTGCGTAGTCGTTTTTCGCAACAACCAACAAACCTGAAGTATCTTTGTCAAGACGGTGAACAATACCCGGGCGAATTACCCCGTTTATACCGCTTAGGTTGTCAACGTGATACATAAGAGCGTTTACCAACGTGCCATCGGGCGAGCCTACTGCCGGGTGGGTAACCATACCTTGAGCCTTGTTTACAACGATTATGTCTTCATCCTCGTAAACTATGTCAATGGGCAAGTTTTGAGGGCGAGCGGAAATAACCAAAGGATCGGGTATTTCTACCGTGATTTTATCCCCGATTTTGAGGGATTCTCCGCATTTTTTGAGAGGTTTGTCGTTTAAAAAAACAAGGGATTTTTCCACCAAAGTTTTGACGTACGAGCGAGAAATATCCTCAATAGAAGCGGAAATAAAAACGTCCGCCCTTTGCTCGGGCTTTGTGGTAATTAAAACAACTTTCTCACTCATTTACCTTGTTGATTTCCTCGGTGGATTTTTCAATTGTTTCCGATTCTTCGGGAGTTTTAAAATTTACTTCATCGGTATTTGCAAAAGAAAGATTTTCTTCAACAGCGACGGAAGACTCGCTTGAAGGAAGCGCGTCGGGATTTTTTAAATTAACACTTTCTTCTCCCTCACTTGCTATTTCAGTTTGAGGGTTTTCCTTATTTTTTGCGTCTTTTAAGGTTTTACCAAAGAAGAAGATGATGTACACAATCAAAAGAATTACGCCTATGGTACACCATACGTCGGCGACGTTGCAAATGGGGAAGGGCTTTTTGAATAAAGTTTCGATTACGGTATACTCGATAAAATCCCTTACGTAACCGAAAGCGATACGGTCAACAAGGTTTCCCACGCCCCCTGCGATAATCATTATTGTGGACACGATAAAAAGCATTCCGCCCTTTTTCTTGGTTTCCTTTTTTACCTGCATATAGATGAGAAAAGCAAGCAAAGCGGCCATTGCAATTGCGGTGATTATAATTAAAAAGGTTTGTTTGCCCGAAAAAAGTCCAAAACCTGCGCCGTCGTTTTTCGAGTAGGTAAAGGATAGTACTTTGTCTATTACCGTCATTGAATCCCCTTCGTGGGGTAAAGCAAGCACTGCAAAGTGCTTTGACACCAAGTCGGCGGTAAGTAATATTCCGAATAATAAAACTTCGAATATAATAAGAGCAACCATTATTTTAAGGGTACGGAAATTCCCACTCCGCTAGGGGTAACTAAAAACATATATTCTTGAATCCTTTTCATACTACCACCCAAAGCGTAGGCAGCGCCTGCAACGTAGTCAAGAATGCGTTGACCGACTTCTTTATTGATTCCGCTGAGGTTGAAGAAAACGGGGGCGTCTTCTTTCAAGTAGTCAATGATTTGCTGTACGTCGGCAAAAGAGCTTGGAGTCAAGTAAACTACGTTTGAGGATTTTGAGCCTTCTTTCTCCTTTGAGGTAGGCGCGCTTTCCTGCGAATGAGTCGCCTTTGAAGTTTTTCCTGTTGTTCTAACCGTTTCTTTCCAATCGTCTTTTGGCATAGTAATCTCCTATACTGGTTATCCGTATATTTTATAATAACACCACCTAAAAAAAATGTCAACCTGCTTAAGTTGACATTAGTTTATATCTTAGTTAGATTTATAGCGGTAAATGAAAGGTTTTAATCAAACCGCGCAATCGTCGTTTATATCCAAAGGCTCTTTGCAACTATCAGCGGTAATTCGGCTTATGGAAACCTCGTAGGCGGTTTTTGTTACCGTACCGTTTTCGGTAATTTTTTGATATTCTCTACTTTGAATACGCCCTACTACGCTTATGCGCTCGCCTACCGTAAGACTGTTTACAAAACGAGCGTTTCTTCCCCAAGCAATGCAAGGGATGTAGTCGGATTTGTTGTAAGCTCGATTTACCGCAACGAGCAGGTCGCATATCTCTCTTTTGAACGGGGTGGTGCGATACATTGGCTGTTTGCAAATAAAACCTTCAAGTTCGATAGTGTTTGGATTGACTTCGGGATCGTATTCGGATATCGTCCTTGCAAAGACGGTTAGCATAAGTCTACTTTTGTTGCTATCTAATTTATT
>JAEDHM010000118.1 GCA_016296985.1 Clostridia bacterium | reverse complement strand
TCCTTTTTATTGTAAACAAATCAGGATCGAAGTAATCTTGCGCCTCGGGATCGTCAGAGGCTTTGAAGAAGATATTATAGCTTACTTCAGCTTCGGCAGCACCCGGGGTTTCCACCATTTCGCATTCCCAAAAATCTTCACCGGAAAAAGCCCACTCCGACGAACCATCTGTTTCAGGAAATTCAAAATCTCCTCTCCAAATTATCTCACCTTCAGAATCAATAAGCGGAGAATAATCAGTTTCGGTGGAATAGACAGGAAGTGTCTCATATATGTAATCTCCAGTGATTTCATCATAAATTGGCTCTCCCGTGCTAGGATCAATCCAAATTTCCTCCTTAGTACCCACTTGTATTCTGTAAGTTTCCCAATTACCGGGAGTGTGATTGTCGCTCTTCCATGCAATATTACCAAAACCATCAATCTTGGGATAAAGTGTATTTCCCTCGGCATCTTTGGGTAATTCTACCTTGTCATAGCCTACACCGTCGTTAAAGACGGTAAATCTTCCCGTAACGTCAGTGATAGAAGCGGCTGATTTGATATAACTGTTATTGTCTTCAGCATGAGTTTTCAAAACGTTCATGGGAAGTCCCTCGGCAACCGCCCCTTCCATTGCAACGGCAGGTATAAGGCTTGTGGGATTTTCCTGTACGTCGGCGTCAACGTAAACGAACAAAACGCCGTCAGCAGAAATTTCGAAGGGATAGACGACCTCTTCATTGGAGGTAAACCAAGAATAGGTGAAAGAAATCACGACAAGAATTAGCGTCATCAAAACTACACCAAAAAAGAGAATTGGTTTTAATAAAGTCGTTTTTTTCTTTCCCATATCTTGATTATACCACCTTTTGTTATACTATTGCAATGCTATCTTTGTTATAACTTTGTGAAGATTATAGTTCGGTTTTGAAGAATAGATAAAGAGTTATTGCATTATTTATTGCGCCTGTATAAAGAGCTCCTTGATTATTCAAAAGCGCCAACGTAGTGTCCTTTTCATTGTTCGTTGTTGACCATCCTCTAACGACAACTGAGCCTACACCAGTTTTGTGATCCGCCACTGTAACCGGCAAACCTAAATCGGATATCTTAACGCCCTCAGGTACGTACATAACGATATCTTGATCCTCATCACTACCAGTAAAGTCGATGGTTGATTGACCGCCTTCGAAGGTCACTTGATATCCATCTACGCTTATTGCCCTGTCAAGTTTAATTCGGCCATGACCATAATATTCCAAGGACAAACCCCAAATGGATACAAGGTCTAGGGTTACTTCAACTTGTTTTCTGCCTGCCCAAATAGGTTTGACCTCGACGCCTTCAGTCAACGTAACTGTACTACTGGAAGTCAAGGGGATCCAATTTCCACCATCTTTATAGCACCAACCGGAAACGGTGGTAGAACTATTTTCTCCATTTCTGTTTATGTTTGCAGTTGCGGTCAATTCGCTCAATACGTCAAAGAGTTTTTCTCCCTTTCCACCAACTGCGGTAGCGTATGAATCGGTAATACTTAAAGGCTTGCCTCTCATTGTCGCAGATATATTGGACAACGTAGTAGTTCCCCAAGTTTCGTCAGGAAGATAAACTGAAAATTCCATAGCTTCCTTCCAAATAGCGTAAATAGAAGCGTTGTCGCCAATTTTATAGTTGTTTAATTCAGTGAAAGCATTTGCCGTTGTTCCGCCCTCAACAGTACTCCAACCGGCAAAGAGATAGCCCTCCTGCGTTGGCTCGGGGAACTCTACGCAAGGCGCAACGTCATTTTCACCGGAAGGGTTGTAAGCAACCAATGCGCCTGATTCTCGATCAAAAGTAAGGTATCCGCCGTTTTGATAATATCTTCCCTTGGGACGAACGTAGATAATTTTTTCCTCAACGCCATCAAGAAGGTAGTCAACGGTGATTACGTTACTTTCTCCCCATTTTGCATGTAAAAGGATTTCTTGGTCTTGAATGGGATCAGTTGCCAAAGAATACGCCCCTGCTTCCTTGTTTTTACGATATATTCTGTACTCGGGGTCAGGCGTCAACTCGTCCTCGTAATATAGATATAGCCAATCCTCGAAGGTTTTGCTATAGTCTACGCGATCTGCCTCGGTAAGATATATTTCGGGCGTAGGATAGTTTTGTTCAACTCCGTCAGGTCCTATCAAGGATTTTCCGGTTGTAACCAAACCGTCAACCGAACTTGCGTGATATACGGTGTCGTCCAACAATACGTTTTCGCTATCATATCCCAAGGTTTCAAAGGTAATGTTTCTCAAAGTTTTTGAAGAGAATAAAGCATACAAACAGAACGTTGAGAACATATATTCTTCATCACAGTAGTCAAAGATATATTTTTCATCAATTGCAGCATTAGTATCTTCAAGAAGTCGTAAACCTTCTTCCCCTTGGAAATAGATTTGAGCCTTGAATGCAAACTCAACGTTTCTTTCCAAAAGCAACAAAGAATTGTCTGCGGCATTACGCAAATAACCGTTTTCTATCTTGTAAACGTTTTCAGTTTCAAGATAGGTTTCATCCGGTTGTTTTTCCAATAAGATAAATCTGAAAGTGAAGTTGTCAAGCAACTGCTCGATACTCAACTTTTCGATTTTCTCGGACTCAACGGCTGTGATTTTTTCGATAAATGAAGCATCGGAAAATACACACTGCAAATACTTCTCCTCTTCTAATCCACTTTTGAGAATCAAAGGGAAATATTCAAGCATGTAAGGAGCGTCCAAGTCAGGCTCGGGCTTTAAGCCTGTCTCTCCCATATACTTGTGATAATTACCCACTGGGGGTACTTCAAGAGTAAATTCTTCGGATTCCGCCGCAGAGAAAACAGCCTGCCCCGTTTCAACGGTGCTTTTGTTTGAGAACCAAGCGGCAGTAGAGGCGATAATAACCGCCGCCACTGCAACGACAAGTATAACTATGATTAGTACTAGCAGTTTTTTACTCATAATTCAGTCCTTCCTTCTACTCGGCAATATAAGTTACGGCATAAAGGTTGAAGTACCAGGTAGAAGAGCCGTCTAAAGCCTTATATGAAATAGATATTTTAGTAAGTTGTAATCCTAGGTCAACTGCCTGCGCCGTCTCCGCGGTGGTAACTTCTTCCACCGCGAAATCAGCGCCCTTCAATGCATCGGTAGGGATATATATACCGTCTGCAATTTGGTATCTCAACCAAGGATAGAGTTGTAAGTATGCAAGTTGTCTGTGGTTTGTAATCACTACGGGAGCAGCAACGCCAAAGCCGTCTTTACTTCTACCGGTAATACTGAACATTCCCACAACGACGTAATCGTCACGAAGCACGTTGCTTTGGATAATTGAGTACAACTCGTTGTACATCGTGCCCTTTTCGTCAATCATCTCGATATAAGTTCTGCCTCTTGCGTTGACGATTGCGTTATCAACGTGAGTACCTATTCCGTGACTTGCGAAGGTGATACTTGCTCCGCTAATATCGGTTAAGCCGTTTTCTAAGAATCCACAGCTTGCGATATCAATGATAACGTTAAGGTCTATTGCTTCAACAGATGTAATCGCGCCGATCAATCCACCAAGATAGGTTTCGTTTGCTTCTTCAGTGGTATTTGTGGCTCTAATCGTTGCGAAGCTGTAAGAATTTTGCATCAACAACTCGGTACCAATTGTTTTGATTTCACCAACCAAGCCACCAACAGATTGCTTAGAGCTTGTAGTGGTTGACAATATCGTACCTACGTAAGTGGCAGAATCCATTACGCCGTCTAGCGAGTAACCAACCAAGCCACCGACTTTGCTATCAAGATTTGAATTTGAAACAACCAAACCTTGAGCATCGACGTTTTCAATCTTACCGCCGTTCATTTCGCCGGCAAGTGTTCCTACACTTGTGGAGTAAATGGTAGATACTACAACGTTTTTCATAGTGAGATTTCTTACGATACCACCAATCAAATTGCCTTCAGTATCGCGAACTTCTTGTATGCTTGCAAACAAACCTGTTGTTGCGCCCAAGCCTGCAATACCAATGTTTTTGATTGCAAAGTTTTGACCGTCGTATACGCCGTCAAACTCGCCGATTTGAGTGATGATGGTTAATCCCGTTTCACCTACGCCGGAGATGTCGTTCAACTGCAATACGGTAGGAACCTTTCCAATAGGATTGATAGGATCCGTTCTTGCCTCTCGCAAGCCTGCAAGGTCTGCGCCCATCTTCTGCAAGTCTTTTGCCGTACTTACGTTTAGGATATAGTTGACGGCATCTTGAATTTGCAAGT
>JAEDHM010000012.1 GCA_016296985.1 Clostridia bacterium | reverse complement strand
CGGCTACCCATCGTCGCCTTGGTGGGCTGTTATCTCACCAACTAGCTAATGGGACGCGAGCCCATCTTGTACCGCTAAATCACTTTGACCCCTCTGCGATGCCGCAGTGTGGTCTTATCCGGTATTAGCAGCGGTTTCCCACTGTTATCCCAGTGTACAAGGCAGGTTGCTCACGCGTTACTCACCCGTTCGCCACTAAGCATTCATCCGTGTTTGACGACTTCAAAATACTTCGTTCGACTTGCATGTGTTAGGCATGCCGCCAGCGTTCGTCCTGAGCCAGGATCAAACTCTTAAGTTTAATCTTGACTTAGTTCATTCTCGTTTGACTGTTTTATAAAAGTAAACTCAAATTAAACCGTTTATTTCCTCTGTCTTTCGACAGGGACACACTCGCTTTAACCTTTCTTTTTTCAAACTTCACTTGCTACCGTTTTTGCGATAGCCTTAACATAGTACCACAGCCTTTTTTGATTGTCAAACGTTTTTTGAAAGTTTTTCGAAAATATTTTATATAATTTTCATATATCTTTTATTTCCGCAAAACTCAACAAAAAGGACTTCAAATCGAGATTTTCCTCTCTCAAGCATTTAATTGTGGCGCCTTTTTCAAGCCTCCACAAAATGTTGTGGTTTTGGTACTTGATTTTTGACGGAATACCCATTTTGCTTTCGCAAACCCTTTTTATTGCCGTCAAAAGTCGAATTAATGCGTATTATATACTTCAAATTCAATTATGTAAAGCGTTTTTCGCCTATTTTTTATTTTTTTCTGATTTACAATTTTTATTGTCAACTCAGCCCCATTTTGCCCATTTTAGCCAAAATTTCCCTCTAATCCACAAATCGCCACTTCCTTCTATTCAACTCTTGCCTTCTTTTTTTGTAAAAGCGTTGACAAGAATAAAAAAAACATATATCATCACTACTGTGAGAGTCGGGTATTTCTGACCAGGAGGATTGAACTCCAACTCACACAAGAGCAATTCATATTGCTCTTTTTATTTTTTCGGCGTCGCCTCGTTAACTAAAGTGACAACGCCTTTTTTGTTTAAATTCTTTGTTTTTAATATTCCGTTTACTAATTATGATGCGCCCGCGCCCTCGCACGTATACGCGTATGCAAAAAAGGCACGCTTTCGCGCACCTTTTCTAAATTGCCGTTTTAATTGTTAGTCTTCGATAACCAATTGGTCGTTGAGAGCTTTGACTGTTTGGACGGGGATTTTGATTTCGCTACGGTCAAAGGTCATAAGGCCGTTGATTTCCATTTCAACGTCGGAAACTTGAGTGTAGACAATAGCGGAAAGCCCTGTTTCAACCTGAGGGATAATCTTGGTGTCGAAGAGTTTTTTGTACATTGCCTCAAGTTTTTCCGCAGTTTTATAAACACGGTAACCAAAAATCCTTTCCTCATCCCAAGTGTGTCCCTTTACCGCATAACTGTAACCGCCAAACTCGGTAAGAGCGATAGGACGATTGTCTTCCTTGTTAAGTTTGGGGAATTTGTAGCGGGTGAAATAGATGTGGAAACTGTTTACGTCGGGACCACCCTTGTCGTGCCAACCCGAGGCGTGGTCGATAAGACGGGTGGGGTCGTATGCCCTAACCATAGCCGCCGCCTTCAAGCTGTCAAACTGTCCCCAACCCTCGTTGAAAGGAACCCACATTGCAAGGGAAACTACGTTGATAAGTTGCGCCATTGTGCCGTACATATCCTCGTAATACTCCTCTCTTCCTTCCTGACTTGCCCTGCGGAAAAGTTTATAGTTTTTGGGGCCGTCGTCGATATTACCCAAACGCTTGTTGCAGAAAGCAACGCCTAAAGCGGGATATACCATAATAGGCAAGGGCGAATAGGGTTTGTCGCCACCGGAAACCATATCTTGCCATACGAGCATTCCCATTCTATCGCAATGGAAATACCATCTCATCGGCTCGATCTTAATATGTTTGCGGAGCATATTAAATCCCATATCCTTCATAACCGCAATATCCTTAATCAACAAACTGTCCGAACATGCGGTATAAAGACCGTCCGACCAATAACCTTGGTCCAAAACACCCTTGTGGAAACAAGGTTTGTCATTGAGCATAAGACGAGAAACACCCTTTTTGTCAAAGCCAACGCTAAATTTTCTTATACCGAAATAACTGACAACCTCATCTTCGCCCATTTTGATTTTGATGATATACAAATGAGGATTTTCAGGAGTCCAATGAATAGCATCGGGAACGTGAATAACGCCACCGTTTTCCATATCAGCGGTGAGGATTTCCTCTCCGAAACTTTCGTTGTAATAGTTTGCAGAAAGGGATGCGCTACCCTTATAAAGGGTTATGGAAATAGGAGCATCGTCGCTAGATTCGTACTCAACCTTGACGGCATCCTCTTCAAAAATAGGGGTAAGGCGAACTTTTTCCAAGTGCAAAAGCGGTAAAGATTCAATCCATACCGTTTGCCAAATACCAGAAGTAGGGGTATACCAAATGCCAGATGCCTTTCTAATTTGCTTACCTCTTGCCTGACAACCGGTTTCAGTAGGGTCGGTTACCGCAACTTCGAGAAGATTTTCCCCTTCAACCAAAGCTTCACTTATATCAAAATAGAAGGGAAGATAGCCGTTTTTGTGAGAGCCAATCCTTTTTCCGTTGACCTTAACCTCGCAAGCATAGTCTACCGCGCCAAAGTGCAAAAGAGTACAACCTTTTACAAAACCTTCGGGCAAGGTAAAGGTCCTTTTATAATAAAGGGTTTCGTCAGGTTGCAACACCACGTCGCCTACACCCGACAAAATAGTTTCGGGAGAAAAAGGCACCAAAATTTTGCCGTCGTATCCCCTTAGAATTTCCCCTCTTTTTCTTATAGCGTAATCCCATTCGCCATTGAGGTTGATATAGCTATCCCTATAAAACTGAGGACGAGGGTATTCTTGAAGTACCGCGTTTTTGTCCAGATTTCTTCCTTCTTCCGTAAGCAGTTTTGCAATCGCCATTTTTCTTCTCCTTTACTTTTTTTCAAGGGATACCACCACGGTTTCCCCCGTTTCAAACTCTCTCTTAAACACGAGTTTGTCATATTCGTCAAAAAGAGCCACGATATTATCCTCGATTTCGATATCAAAGGTGTGGCCATAAATCCAAAGTCCTTCCACCCTAACCCTGTCAACTACACCGCATAGGTGAGGTTGAAGAGAGAAAGAGGTAAAACTTAGGGGCTTGAAACCAAGCATTCCGCACAGGAAAGTTTCGGCAATACAAGCGGAGAAACAAGAGTTTGATTTTCCCTCCGCTCCTGCGCCGATAACCCTATTTATTATCATACATTTTTCTATGAATTTTTGCAATACCAAGTCGGCATTATCCTTTTTCGCAAGGTACAGCGCCTTTATTATAGAAAGAATTTCATAAGGAGAAAAATCCCCCTTTTCCAACTCGGCTATATCAAAGTCCACCTCTCCCATTTCAATGGACAAAGGTAAATAGACCTTGTTTTTCACCATAGCCTCTTTCAGTTCCTCGGCGAAATAGGCGAATTTTATGCTGTCCGTCCTCTCTCCGATTTGGTCGGCGAGCATAGCGCCGTAATAAAAGCCTTGATAAGCGGAAAAACAAATCTTTCCATCAATCTTTCCCTTGATTTTCAAAAGACCGTCTTTTCCGATTTTTTCCTTACAACAGGACAATGCGTAAAGAAGGTCGGGATAATAGGCCCTGCAAAAAGGCGCGCTACCCATTGAAAGCAAACTGCGCGCAACACCTGAGGCGTAATAGGCGGACTCTCCAAGGTCGGCGCCCAAAACCGCATCCCCTTTTGCGAGAATAAGGGTAGGGAATTTATTCTTTTGTTTTTTATCTTTACATTCCTTGATCGCCTTTGAAATTTTATTAAGCCCGTTTATCAGTTGGGCAACCCCTCTTTCATCTCCCATACAAGCGTAAAGAGGAGCAGAAAGAGAAAATTCTTCCATGGAAATTTGAGAATATTCTCCCCCTGAAGGAATTGCAAAAGCATCTCCCGTCCCTTCTCCCGTGATACATTGACGCATATTAAAAATTGATTGTGAAAAAGCGGAATTGTAGTGAGGCAAAGGAGTAGTCAGTCGTAAAACGCTTTTACCGCCCTCCACCAAAGCCATACGGCGAGCATCCTCGATTTTTCCTTCTACCACAAAGTCAAGGTCAAGGGGTGTTATATACCAAAGGATATAGAAACAGGTATAACCGCCCTCGGGGAGTTTACGTAAAGATTGGTTTTGAAAACCTTTCATATAAGTTCCCTTTTCATCACACAACGCGCCACCATAAAGTAAATTTTTACTTGCTTGATTCCAGTCGTCAAAGGAAAGGGAAAGGTTTGCGGAAAAGGGAGTTTGAACCTCGATTTTTTCAATCACGCCGGGAGCATAGGAGCAAGGGAAAAAACTTCGCGCGGTGAGAATACCCTTATCCCCATGGGAAAATACCAAAAGTCTTCCCTCTTCTTCAATTCTATCCACCTTTTCATCAAGAGCGGTGCCATTGACTAAGATGCGAACAAAAGAACTGTCGGAAAAGGAAAATTCGCTCTGATTTAGGTGATAGGCGATAATCTTTTTTTCAAAGGAAATTTTACCTTGTTCAACTTTATATGAAAAAACTCCCCCGAAGGATTTACCTACAAGCTCGACCTCGCCACAAAAAGAAATGTCGTCCTTGACGAATAAACCGAAACCGCCCCCTTCTAAAGGGAATCGGGGAGTGGGGAGAAATTGAGAATTATCAAAAGTCCTTTTTTTCATAACTGAAGAATCCTGTCACCTTGTGATATTATATCACAACCCCTATTTTTCCGCAATAGGGATATTTTTTTCCTTTTTGTTCTTAAAAGGATTGGGACAGCATAAATATGGGTATGACTTTAGGAGGTTTTTTATGGATTTTGTTTACGAAGATTTGAAGGACAAGCGGATTTGCCTTTCCGCAACCTCGCAAGGAGTGGTAACTGCCGAAATCGACACTACCGAAAGAGGAGGTATCTCCCGTATTCTCGCCCTTTCCGCCGAAGGGAAACTTTTTTCCGTTGAAAAGATTGACAATCAAGCAAGACTGTCGGGAAAAATCAATTTCAAATTACTTTACCTTGACGAGGAAGGAAAGCCCTCGGGCCTTGACTACTTTTCAGATTTTGAAGAAAGAATTGAAGATGATAAAATCGGCGAGTTCACAAGCCTTTGGGGAGAAGTAGATATCATTGAAACGGAAAGTAACGCCGACGATGGACACGTCACTCTTTCAGCAGTTTGCTCTTTTTCGGTATGCGGTGTGGGTGAAAAGTGTTTTAAACCCCTTGTTTCAAGCGCCGATACAGAAAACGCACAAGGAATGATTAACCTGTGCAAAATCACAACCCTGTCCGATTACAATTTTACCCTGGAGGAAGAGGTTGAAAGTGGAGTAAATATCGACAAAGTGTTATTTTTCGCAAGTCGAGTTATCTCTCAAAAAGTATCCCCTATTCAAGGCGGTTTTAAGGTGGAAGGCGTTGCGGTAAGCGACGTGGTGTTTACCGCCGACGGCAAAATTGAACACAAAGTTATCCCCTCAAGTTTTCAGGAAGAGGTCGAAGGAGATGGGGAAAAACTTTTGGCAAAGGCGGTTATCAGAAGTAGCCGATTGGTGCTTTCGGGTAGCGAAGACAATAATCTTATAAAAACCGAACTCAACTGCGTGATAAGAGGATTGGTATTCTCTTGCGAGGAAAAGGCGGTAATAACCGACTGCTTCTCTACCACCGAAAAAGTACAACTTTCTCACGAGGTATTGACACAACGCAACTTTGTGGAAAGTAGAAATTTTAGAGAAAAGATAAGCGCGGAAATCCCCTACGGAGAGGAAGGCACCTTGGTTGCAACCCTACCCGACGGCGTACGAATTGCAAACCTTGGTTGCGAAGACGGGCGTGGTTTTATTGAAGGCGTATGTTCGATCAACCTTGTTTTCGCCACCGAAGAAGGAGCAAAATCCGTGTTTGCGGAAATTCCCTTCTCCCTTACCCTTGAAGGCGATTTTGATGGCAACAATCTTGAAGGCGAGGCAATCGTAGTCAATATTTCCGCGCGAGGCCGAGGCTCGGTTGTGGATATTAAAGCGGACTTGGATATTAGAATAGACGAGTTTTCAACAAACAAGCAAAGGTATATCGTGTCCGCCCTAGCAAGCGGTGAGAAACTTGAGGAAAAAGCAGGGATAAGCGTATATTTCGCCAGCGAAAAAGATACTCCTTGGGAGATTGCAAAGGCTATGGGCGTAGGTATGAAAGAACTTTTGCAAATCAATCCATCCCTTTCGGAAGGCGTAAAGGAAGGACAAAAGATTTTCATCTTCCGCGAAAGGAAATAAAAAAGAACAGCCGAAAGGCTGTTTTTTTCATACTTATTTTAACTACAAGGAAAAGCAATAAAAGAAAGATATAAACCGCCTATTGCCGAAAGCAAAGTAGGGATTGCGATAACCACGCCGTACTTTATAAAGATAAGAAAGGAAAACTCTACCTTTTGTTCCTTCAAAATATTTGTCCACATAATTCCGGCAAGCGCACCGATAGGGGTAAGGAATGCTCCTATGTTAGACCCTATTATACTTGCGTAGGCAGCAGGCATCATATTACCGCCAAGGCGCTGGACGATAGAGCCGAAAAGTACGCTCATGGGGATATTATTTACAAGATTTGCCGAAAAACACGAGGAAGCGCCAAAGATTAAAATATCTTCCTTTCCGCCCAATACCTTTGCAAAAATATCTGTAATACCACACTCGTTGAAGGCAAGGACGATTACAAACATTGAAATTACAAAGGGAATAAGCTCGTAGGGTGCACGCTTCAAACATCCGCCCAATGCTTTAGGTTTTTGTTTTTTGATTGCGCTGTAAATCAGTATAAAAAGGAAAAGCGAGAGTGCAAACCCCAAACTTATGTACCACATTTCAAGGTTTATATAGGAGGATATTGCAAGCAAAACGGTGCAAAGCGCCAAGTGAATTACGCCGATAATCAATGCGCCCTTATCCTCAATTTCTACCACCATTGGTCGTGGATTCATTTGCGCTTTCAAGCTTTTTCTAAACACCAAAAGTAAAACCGCTAGGGATACTACCCCTGCAAAAACGGTGGGAATAAACATTTGCTTGAAATAGTCGAAAAAGGTTACGTTGAAACTTGTGGCAAGATAAATATTCGTAGGATTGCCGATAACAAGCATCATTGACCAAGTGTTTGCGGCGATAAACTCGCAAAAGAGATAGGGCAAAGGATTTATATCCGCATTTTTGCAAAAATGGCAAATGAAGGGGGTGAAAGTCAAAATGATTATATCGTTTGAAGTGAAAACCGTCAAAACAGAAACCACCACGTACAAGTAAAAGAACATTGTATATTGACTCCCCTTCGCCCTTTGCAAAGCAAAGTTTGCCAAATACTTAAACAACCCCAACTCGTCAAGAAAGATTGACAAAATGGTCATTGAAATAAACAAAGTGATTATCTTTAATGGATTGATACTGTCGTTTGCGGTAAGTCCTTGGATAATCTTGTTAAAATCCACAAACTTGAAAGCCAAAAGAAGTATAGCGCCCAACAGGGCAACCACCCAATACAAACCTATATTAATTTTTTTAACTTTGACGCTTGGCTTGACCAACACCGTAGTTACGATGGCAAGACAAGTCAATCCGCCGATAATCGCTGTGCCTATCATTGTCCCAGTTATTTTGTCTACAGCCTTTTATCTTTAGAATATATTTGAGGTTTTGTTGTTGCTACAAATTGGACAGATCCTATCCAAGGTAAAATATATTATGATATATTTTAGCAAATGTCAACGATATTTTCACAAAGAAAAAAGAAAGGTCGTTACTTTAAAAGACAACCCTTCTACCTTAAAATTTTACCTTTAACTCAATTTAAAATAATCTTATGCTTTCGTGCTACAAAATCGGCGATTTTTACCCCGTACGGGATACGGTTTTCACCGTACGTTGACTGCACTTTTCCTCTTGCAATATCTTGATCAATTCCAACCGCGGTTACGTACAAGGGAGTTTTTGAATTTCCGCGATAATAACTATCATTTTTTACACAACCTTTGCTTTTTTAATATGGTAAAGACTGTACTATTTCACTATACAATTTTCAACGCTCTTTTAAAATTGAGTACATTTTAAAAAAAGTGTGTCCCCACACTTCTTTCAAAACTATTCTTCTTCGTCATCGGCAAAGGGAAGTCCTTTGAAATCGTAAGTCATACCCTTTTTTTGGGGAATTTCCTCTCCCTTCTTTTTAACGGCATCTTGCTTTGCCTTCACTTTACGCAAATCCTCGGGGGACATTGCGCAACGGACAAGTTCGTTTACGTAGATAACCACGCCGTATTTTCTTAAAATTTCTATCTTTGCAAGAACAACCTTGTTATCCGTTTGCAAAAAATCTTTAGGTTTCATACCCGTTGTTAATTGCAAAGCAAAAAGGCGATTGATAAAGTTTGGCTTGATCATTTCGGCGAAATAATCCAAGTCTTCGTCGGTGAACGCATCGTAAAAGATACCGCAGGAAGCAAGTTTTGCATCCATTTCTTCAATGCTAAGTTTGGGAATCAAAACCCCATCTTCACCATAGGTTGCCAGATCTTCCTTTAATAAACCTTCAATAAATTCAAAAGTTTCAGCCCCTGATAAGTTGAGGTCGTTTTTTATGCCGTCAAAGGTGATTTGAGTATTTACTCGCGCGTATAGCAACAAGGTTTCGTAACTTTTTTTCATATTACCCTCCTATAATCCCAACGAAAGACAATATCGAAAGGACAAGAGTTATGGCGTTGATAACCGTCAAAGCAATAGACCAAAATACACCTACGGTAAAGGATGCTTTCGAGGTCAGTTTGATTTCGACAACCGAGAAAATAAGGAAAGCAAGCGCGGTGGGGAATACGAATACCGAATAAAATCCCAACGCCCACAATACCAAGTTTACGATTGCAAAAAGACTAAGCCCTACAAGTTGAGGATAGTATCTTTTCTTCAAAAGTTCGATATCCCAATACTCGCCCAATGCCCACAAAAGAACGGATGCAAGCATAGCCACCAAAAGACCGAGAATACCTTCCATTGCGATATTGAGGAATCCATAAGACATACCTACGGGAACAACGATAGTCAAGACAGCGTAGAATGCGCCCAATAAATAGATCATATTTTCCGCAGAGGGAATGGTGTCGTCCAAAATCTTTTGACCGTAGATAAAGATGTGCAATGCACTTAAAGCGGTTATTCCTATCATAAACTTCCAATAAACGAAGGGATAAACAAGGAATAAAACCAAATGGATAATTCCGAGAGGAATAAGGGCAACGGCGGTAAAGGTATGTTTTAATCCGCTATACAACCCAACCAAAGAGTTGATTGAGGAAAGAAGATAAAATACTACGATGCCCAAAATAACGCTTAGTACCCAAACGTGAACTTGAGGGTCGGCAAAGGCGCCAATTTCAAGGGTTAGCAAAATCCAAAGGAGGTTTGCGCCCACGAACAAGGTACTGATAATCTTCAGTTGATCATCACGGTAGGTGCGGTTAAAATGTTGAATAAGGGTGTAAATCACACCGCACAACGCCAAAAAAACGTGAAGAGCCAAGCTTAAAATCGGGTCTAAAACTCCCTTCAATCCCCAAGTACAGCCTATGCTGACGACGGCGAGAGAGGAGATTATGATTTGCCCCACCCTTGTCTTGTGTTTTCCGTAAACGGGGGCTCTGCCACGGGGCATATCGGAAATCAAGAGGATAAAGGCGCTCAAAAGGCCTACGGTAACCAAGGTAAAGACGATATTCATACCCGTACCGTAAAGGTTTTCCATCGAGGTAGCGTAAAGCACTGCCGTCAATGCGGAAACTACCGAGATTAAAATTGCAGCGATACCGCCCGCCTTTTTACCTCTTTTTATCAAAGTTACCGAATAAGCCATTGCGCCCAAAGCGATTATACCGCCGTTGACGATTGCGCCTAGAAGGTAATCCAAGACGTACCTATACCCCATTACTGCGTTAACAAAGGCGCTTACGCATAAAAACAGGGTGAATATCATGCTCCAATTGAGATTTTTATAGCCGATAAAGGAATAACCTACTATTCCGATCATTCCCAAAATACACATTACCGAAACCCATTGAGGAACTTCAAACCCAAAGGTAGTAATACCCAAGGCTATCATTGTAACCACAAGAGCGAGGAAGATTATGGTGGGAATTAAAAATTTTAAAACCTTTTTCCGTCTTGCAGTCAAAGTTGCCCTTCGGGTTGCGAAATAAGAACCTGAACCGGAAGAAGAAGGGCTTGAGGTTGTGGTAGACGTATAAGCAGGTCTTGAGGTTGTGGTAGACGTATACGAAGGTCTAGAAGTCGTTGACGTATACGAGGGTCTTGAAGTGCTTGACGTAGGCGAAGTAAAACTTGTAGAAGTGTAGGAAGGACGAGAGCTTGAAGACGGGGGTGTAGTTACCCTTGAAGTACTTGAAGTTTTGGTAAAAGAACTTGTAGATGAGGAAGGTCGACTAGTTGTTCTTGTTGCGCCGTCCTTACTAAATGCGGAACCGTCCACCGATTTTGCGGCAGGTCGAGAAGAAAGGTCACAGTTGTAAAAGGCCTCGGGGCCTATGGTATCCAAAACCCCTGAAAAGATTACGTTTTTAAGGTTTTTGCAGTTTTTGAAGGCTTGTTTATATATGCCGAACATGTCGTCGTGCATAATAACCGTAGTGATGGCGAGGTTGCCTTCAAAAGCGTGGGGGCCTATGATATTATAAGGTTTGGGAATAGAAACAACACCGCCGGAAATAGGCAACAAAGCCGCTTTTGCCGGTGTCAAAAGCACCCTCGCAGTAGAAGAGGATGAAGTTGATGAAGCAGGGGCGATGGGGACGAATTTCTCCGTACACCCACAAACCTCGCATTCGCTTATCGAATCGTCGTTATTCGATCCACATTCCTTACATATCCAAGGCATTTATAATCACCTTATCTAAATTTTCTAAAGCATTCATCAGCAAGCGTGCCAATAGATATTGCATCACTTCCAGTGCCTACAGCTTTAAACTTCCAATCTTGTCCTTCACGGAAGGCATAGCCTACGATGATGGACGTGCTGTTACGCAAGTTGCCGTCAACTCTATACTCAATCAAAACCTTACGTGTATCGGGGTCGTACAATTTTATGTACATATTGCGAACGGAACCAAGTCTTTGTCCACGGGCTACGCAATCGTAAATGTTTACCACAAAAACAAGTTTATTTCTATCGTAAGGTACCTTATCCAAAAAGGCATCGATATTTTCGTCGTCGCTTTGAACCGAGCCAACCCCGGTCAAGTTGTCGCCGTGGTGAACTACGCAACCGCTTTTGTGAATTTTATCACCAAAATAAACTGTTTCATAAGCGGTAGGCCCCATAACCACTACGGATGAGTCTAAGTCCATTGGCCTGCCTACTGTCATAGGGTCCCAACCTAGGCCAACGACAATACGCTTGAGGGGTTTGCCGTTGAAGGTTATTTTGACTTCTTGTCCTTGAGAAAGGCGAATTACGTCCCCTTCCTTGTATCCTGCGATACTGCTGACGGAAGAATAGTCGATTTCCATATTTTTGCAATAAACGCATTGGAAATTGTACTCACCTCTCTGAACGGGACATCTTCTTGCGGTGCAACTACAGCCACCGACCTTTCTGCTTCCGCAATTTTCACAAGGGAGAAGAGAGGTTGCGGTTTCAAAAGAAGGCTGACGGATTTCAGAAGTTATGACTCTTGCTTCCTCTTCGGGAATTTCCAAAAAGTTTACAACTTCCCATCTACCGCGGTTTTGCTTGATTTCCAAACCGAAATATCTTCCGGTTTTATTGCATTTTCCTTTCAAAAATTTTGTATCAGCCATTTTACACCACCAAATATTCTTCCTTTACCCCTTGAGAAATAAGGGTTCTTTTGTTTGATAAGATTTGACTTTTTATAATTGATAATATATTCGTTTTTCCCGAACATATGCATTCGGGACGTCTGGTCCACAAACGGGTTTTTACCATTTCGGTATCGCTTAACCCAAAATAGGTATCGCTTACCCTGCCCGTGGATTTTGAATCCCAAGTTACGTCCACGTGGAAATATTCCCGTCCATCAAAGGTAATGGCGTTCCAAGCGTGTCCTACACTGTCGCCCTTCACCTTTCCAATGATGACGAAACACCTTATACCTTGGGTATCCAAAAGACGCTTGTAAGCTTCGGCAAAGCCTTGGCATACGCATTTTTTCTTGACTAATGCTCCATACGCGCTTTGCATACAACTGCTTTCAATGGGGTTTGCCTCTTCTTTAAGCCAATATTCCACCGTTCTTGCCAAATAATTGTGAGCGACGTAAGCCTTTACCTCGGGCGTCATAGAGGGAGTAAAAATTGTTCTTGCAACCCTTTTCAACTCTTCCTCAACGTCACGACTCATCATTGAAAGCATAACCTTTCCCAAACGATAGGAAAAGGTAAAATCCGCTATCACAAGACCATAACTATCAATAGATGCGGCTCCGAAACGCATGTCGACAAGATTGGAATAAAAACCTTGATAGGCAATGGAAAAATCGTTGTAAACACGGCCGAAATCCACACCTCGCCTTGTCACCATAATCAAACGGCGCTTGAAGGTGGTTATTGCATCCGCCAAAGCGTCTTGCGCCTCGCTTTCGCTTGACACGGTGAGAAGAGCGTTTGCAGGGACGTCGGTGTTGCGGTAGGTAAAATGATATCTTACCCAACCGAAACCGCCTTCGGCCCTCATTCCCTCGATATAGTACATTACCGCAGGGTCTTCATCAATGGCCATATCAAGCATTCTCGCCCCGTTTGAACCATAAACGGTGATAGGGGTGGTGAAAGCGCGAAGTTGCCTTATGAAATCTTTGAGATCAGTTTCCGTCCTCATTATTTTCTTTTAGCAAAGCCTAAAACAACAAGTTGGTTAATTAATACGAAGTTGAAACTTCCGTCAGACTTAATCAAGCCGTAACCTTGTCTGCCGTTCTTTTCCATCTTTCCGATACCGGTATAGCCGGAACCCTTAATTTTGTCAACCAAAAGGGTGTATGCGGAATCCTTATCCCAAACCTCGCTTGAAGGAGTAGGTGCAGAAGCAGTAGGTGTAGGGGTAGGCGCAGTAGGACGGGTGTAGGAAGAGGTTGAAGCGGTGCTTGTTGCTCCACCGCCGCTTATCCAACCCAACATTTTAAGGTTGTTTAAGGTGAAGGTGTTTCTCGTGCCGTCTGCTTTGTAGAAACGATAGCACTTGATACCCTTGTTTTCGTATTGTTCGCAAGCAACGTAACCGTTTGCCCTAATCTTGTCCTCAACGAAAGTGATACCGTGATCACCCCAAGGAGCGCAAAAACCTGAAGGAATTGAAGGTGTAGGCGCAGGTGCAGGTGCAGGACGAGGAGTAGAGGTAGGACGGCTTACCGTGGATGCGCTTGTAGGTGCGGTAGATACAGAAGGTGCAGGAGTAGCGGAAGGAATACCGCCCTCGATTTTGATACCTTGAGATTCGTCAACAGGCAATACTTTCTTGGCTTTCAAAACGTCTAAAACTTCTTGAGCGGAAGGACGTTTTGTAGGATCGCGGTAAAGCATATTTGCGATAAGGCAAGCAAGATAAGGCTCTTTAATCTTTTTGGTGATAGTCAAAGTTGCCTCGGATACCAAGGCTTCACCGCAATAAACGGTTTTGCCTTCCTCCGCTCTCTTTTTCAAACCACCGGAAAGACCGCTGATTTGGGGGAATTCGCCCTTGGTTAAATAGTTGTAGAATACAACGCCGAGGGAGAATATATCGGATTTTGGAGTAAGAGCGGCAACAGCGTCCTCTTCGCATTCGCACATCAAACACCAGGTCAACTCGGGAGACATATAAAGTTGGTCGCCACCTAGGTCGTTTTCTCTTACCTTGCCAACGAAATAACTTTTGTCAAAGTCGATAACCTTTGCAACGATTTTGCCGGAAGGATTTTTTGCCGCCAAAATATTGGTTCTCTTCAAGTCGCTGTGAATAATGTTTTTACCGTGGATTTCCTTCATTGCCTTTGCCGCAGTCATCATAACGAAATGCAACTGATCGGCAGGGAGATTCATAATATCTTCGTCTTCAATAAGGTTGTTGACAAATTCGGTAGCCTCGATAAAGTTGATATCATCCACAAACCACTTGGTGGGCAAAATGATATTTCCGCCTTCGCAAGCAACGGAAGACAAAGCTTCGTTTATGGCGATACGATTTTCCATAAACTCTTTAAATTCCCTTTCAAGTCTTGCGAAAAGTTTGTCGCTGGTGGATGCGTTTCTTCTAGGCATCTTATATTCGCCGTAACGCTTTAAGAAATATTTTTTTCCTCCACGGGTAGCCAATGCGGTAAAACCCACGTTGGAAACCTTCCATTCACCGATTAATTCATAACCACATACGTTCATAGTTTGGTGCTCCTAAACTTTCTTTCGTAAATTTTTTGATATTCGTCGTACAATCTGTCACGAATAACGCTTTTTGCCATAAGTTCTCTGTTTTCCTCTTCAAGAGCAGCAAGATTTTCTTCAATCTCTTCCACTTCGGCCTTGTTGAGTAAATGTCTTTGATTCGCCCAAATAGCGCGTTTGACGTCGTCGTTTCTAACACGCCAGAATCTTCCGGTGCATTTTTCAGCGGCAGCGTCTTCAACGTCTTTAACCTTTGATCTTTCTTCCTCAAGGGCTATCAATTGCTCTTTGATATCAATAATTCCCCTTACGTTGTTTCTCAAAATTTCAACAAGGCTAAACTTGATTGCATCTTCGGAAAGAAGTTGATAAAATTCTTCACCGCTTTTGCTCTTCAAATCATCGCGAAGTTTGTCCTTGTTGTTTTCAAACCACTCTAAGGCTTTTTTCTTTAATTCGGCAGTCTTCGCATCAATGCTTGAAGTTGAATTACCGCCGCCCAAGGCTTGAAGATAGGGTTCGTATTTTGCATCCTTCATCATTTGGGTTACGAAAGCCTTAACCTCGGGAATTTCAATCCATTTGCTTGCGTTGCCGAAAATGATTTGGTCGTGTCTTTCCTCAATCATTTCAATTTCGCCGGCATAGTTTACGGTAAAGATATCGGGAAGTTTCGCAACGATATTGTCTTGAATATACAAGAGTCTATCTTTTACTGCCTCTTGGAACTTGCCGTAATCTTCCTTGCCTTCTTCGTCAACGTAACCGTAAAGATGCAAAGCCATGGTATTACTGTCGTCATGACGACCTATGCGCTTGTACTCTTCGCAAAATTCATTTGAAGCAACGTCAAAGTTTTCGGCGTTGGAGAAGATATTCAAGAAAGTCATCTCCATTTCAAGGGGAGAAGCATAGCAAGAACATTTATAACAACCGTCGGTAGCGTTGAACAAAACGCAGGGCTTGTCAAAGCTTACGAATCTTGACTCAAGCTTAAACTCTCTTGAAAGACTGACGAGGTTGTACATTGTTTCGTCCTTTTCGTGGTCGTCGGTAACTTGACCTAAGCCACCGTCCTTATCCCACATATAGCCACGAGAGTCCCCTGCCCAAACGTAAACTGCGTCAACCTTGTCTTCCTTTTCATTGACCAAGGTAAGGCATACGGTTGAGGGCAAAAGATAGGCGCCGGAAAGAGAAGTTTCAACAACGAGATTGATTTTCTTTGCAATCTTGTCAAGTTTTTCTCTCAAACGATCGGCAAGTTCGTTGGAGAATCTTGCCATAATCTCTTCTTTAGCTTCCTCTGTGGTTGCTTCGTAAATATCCTTGAAAAGTTGTTCTTTGTCGCACTTGGGAGAATACTTGATTTCGTGCAACAAAATTGCAACTACCAAACGAGATGCGAAATAACCGCTGGGACGAATTGTTTTCGAGCTTGTGAAATAATAGTCTTTTGTTTGGAAAATTTCGGTAAAAGAGTCAAGGACAAATTCTTTAAACTCTTCGTACCCCTTCTTTCCCTCTTCATCTTCGGGGCAAGGAAGAAAAACGTCACCGAAAACGAGGTCGAAAAAGCCCTCTTTTTCTAGGATTTTTTTGTCAACCTTGGTGTGAGGATAACCGCCCCTTCCACCAAGTCCGTCGGCGACTAACAAAATCCCTTCTTTTTCATAGGGAAAAGCGTCTTCACCGATAAAGATTTTTTGTTCTCCGTCTTTAATTTTTTGATTGTAAACTATCATAATTTCTTCGATAAAAATTTAGGGCTGCACCAAAAGAGGTAACAGCCCCTCTTATTCGAGGGAACAAGAACTATCTTGCCCTAAATTGCAAAGTATAACCCAAATTAGATTGAGTTAACGAGCATGTGGATACAGGTTTCGATATCGGTATCGCTGCAACCTCTTCCTGCTTGAGAAGCTTGATGGAAGATGTTTTGCCAGTCGATCATATCAGACCAAGGATCGGTATCGGGAGCGAAAAGGATAAGACGTTTTGCCTTAGAATCCATTTCTTGTCCTTCCCACCATTCGTGCAATTCTGCCAAATCAGCAGGCATATCAGAAGGATAAGAGGGAGAAGATGCTCTTGCGCCCAAAGCCAATGCGGGAGCGTCAGTCCACATAATGATAACGTGACGTCTCTTGGTGCCGGTGCGAACCCAGTCAGATTTCATAGCGATTGCCAAAGCTTCGAGAGCGTTTTCGGGACCGTCGCCACCACCGGATGCTTCGATTCTGCTTACGAAATCGTGGAATTCGGTGCTTTCGTCGTCGAGGGTGAAGAACTTGGATTCAACCATAGGTTCGGAGTCGCAACCATAGTCACGGAATACAACAACCTTAATTCTTAATTGTTGAACGGACTTGTCCTTTGCTTCCATTTCTTCAACGAACTTACGATAGAAAGAAAGAGCGTTGGTTTTAACGTCGTTAATGATAGCGTGCATACTTCCTGTTGCGTCGATACACATGACGATATCAACATTGTAATCAAGACCTTGATTAGCTGGCATTTTAATTCCTCCATTTATAATTGAATTAACGGCTTGCGCCGATTTGTTTAAGTCAAAGCAAACTTTGCGGCCGCTTGAAATAATTGTATAACATTTTTATGTTATTTGCAAGGGGTAATAAGCCTTTTTTTTCTATATTTTCCACCAAAAAGCCCCGTTTCCAGGTGATTTTCAAAACTTTTTAAAGTTTTTTTTCAATCAAAATCGCCACCTTGTTTGCATGTATTTATGATACCACGCCAAAAGGAAAAAACAAACGGACGGCGTACTTCTTTTTTATTTATCAATCGCCCTTTTATTTGCTTATAAAAAAACGAGGCTTTCACCCCGTTTGTTTTTATACCTGTGCAAAAAGTCTAACGGTTTCCAAATCCTCGCCGTTAAGTCCGTTGTTTCCTTCTTACGATATCAAGTTTATAACTCCCACTGCTAACGTAAAATTCTCTCGTTTCCCAAATTAAGCGTGCCAAGTGTACAAAATCATCTTGATACATTCGTCAATATCAGTTTCGCCACAGCCTTCGCCGGGGCGGATTTCGGTGAAAAAGGTTTGATCCCATTCGGCTACGTTAAGCCATGGATAGTCGCCGGGCGCAAAGAGGATAAGGCGTTTTGCCCTACGGTCCATTTTGTTCCAACTTTCTTCCAATTCCTCAAGGCTTTTGGGCATATTCTCGGGATAAAATTCTATCATTCTATCCATGCCCAAAGGATGGGCCGTAGCGTCAGTCCAAAGGATTATAACCTGTCTTTTTCTCCCCCTTTCAGTATTCCAATCCGAGTTTATTGCAAGGGATAATGCTTCAAGCCCGTTTTCGGGGAAGTCGCCACCGCCGCCAATCATTATGTTGTCGATAAAAGAGTAAAACTCCTCAACCTCACCGTCAAGATTGAAAAACTTTGTTTCAACCATAGGCTCGCTATCAATTCTGTAATCACGGAAAAGGATAAGTTTTATCCTAAATTCGGAAAGGGTTGCGTTTGCTTCCTCAAGCTCGGAAAGAAGTTTTCCATAAATTTCACGGGCGTTTGCCCTAATATCCTCGATTATGGGGTGCATACTGCCGGTAGCGTCAATGCACATTACGATATCCATTTTATAGCCAAAGTCTTGTTCAAGCATATTTCTTCCTCACAAAATTATTGCTCCACCGGAGCCTATTATGATTATATACCATTTTTTCAATAAGCGCAAAGGGGAAAATAATTAAAGGCTCGGCAAAAAACGAAGTATTTCCTTTTGCTATTTACAAAATCCTTTGCCTCTACAAAAAATGCTCTAAGCGGTAGATGGGTATATCTAGTTAAAGGGGGCGGTTGAGGAAAAATACGCTCGTATACCGCATAGAGTCTTTAACAACAAATTGACAGCATTTGTAATTTATGTTAGAATAAAAAACAGTATTTAGGAGGACG
>JAEDHM010000117.1 GCA_016296985.1 Clostridia bacterium | reverse complement strand
ATCAGGAAAATTCTTTCCATTTTTGAAAACGTAAAACGAAATGGAGCTTGTTTTTATAACATTTTGCCTTTACTTTGTTTAGTCCGTCCTGATTTAAAACCGATTTTCGATATTTTGAAAAACTTTTTTGAGATAAAAGGTTGTTGTTAGACCTTATTTTTGGTCATATCCCATTTTGATTTTTCATAATTTAAACTATGGAAAAATTGTTAGGACAAACCTTGTACGGCAAGATATCAAAATATATGGACAACCTATGCGAAATTAGAATTCGAAAAGGTAAGCCCGTCTACGTATTCCTTGGAAACCAATCAATCAAAATTGATTATGTTGCAAAGGAAAATGATATTGAAAATCTGCTTTCCGTTGCGTCAAATCGTTCAGTTTACGCCGTAAGTGATAAATTAGTAAACGGATTTTTACCCTATGGGAAGGGTGTTCGCATCGGGCTATGCGGAGAGTGGATATTTGAAAAAGGAAAACTCTTGTCTATCAAAAACTATTCTTCACTAAACGTACGATTATCAAAAGAAATAAGGGGATGTTCAAGTCTTCTAACAGATGACAAATTGTTGTCGGGGAATACCTTGATTGTTTCTCCACCTTGCGGAGGCAAAACCACTTTTTTGCGTGATTTGATATTTAGGATATCACAAAAGGGTTTTAACGTTTCAGTTATTGACGAAAGAGGAGAACTTTGGGCAAATGGTGGATATGATCTAGGTGATTGTACCGACGTGATAACAGGAGCGATAAAAAAATCCGCTTTTTCCTGGGCAGTACGTACCCTTTCACCTCATTTCGTAGCAATGGATGAGTTGGTAGGAGAAGATGATTACGAAAGCGCAAAAGAGGTTATTGACAGTGGGGTAAAACTGATTGCAACGGTACACGGCAGAGATTTTCACGCTGTAAAAACAAACAAAAATTATAAAAGTGTTTTAGAAAAATTTCAAAATGTTGTCGAACTTTCCGCCGTTCCCAAAGTTGGAACTGTCAAAAAGGTGCTTTGTGTTTAAGATAATCATAGGAATAATTCTTTTTGGATTATGCTCCTTCGTGGGTATAAAAATACGTCAACAGTTTTCTAAAAGGGAAAAGTTTTATCATGACTTGTCATCCTTTTGTCTTTTTTTGCGCGAGCAAATAAACTTTTCAAAAGCGCCTTTGCCTCAAATTGCAGAAAAGTTTCAATTGAATTGCTCAAAGGATTTTGCACAAGTGCTTGATGGATTGAAAGGTGGCGTAAACGCTGAATACCCAAAGTATTTAAAAGAAAAAGGAAAGGTGGAAATTAAGTCCTTTTTCGATAGGCTGGGCAAATCGGACTTAGACAGTCAGTTACGTCTAATTGATGAACACAAAAGAAAGATTGATTTTGTTTACGAAACAGCGAAAAACGATAAAAAGAAAAAGGGGGAATTGGGGTATAAGCTTTCCTTGATGGCAGGAATAGCTCTCTTGATAATTTTGGCATAGATGGCAAACGTAAGTGTTATTTTCAAGCTTGCAGGTTTAGGACTTTTGACTGCGATGGTGAACATGCTTTTAAAAAAAAGCGACAAGGATGAAATTGGTACTATTGTTTCCCTTGCCGCCGTAGTTTTGGGGTTGTTAATAGTTTTAGACATGTTGGGCGGATTGTTTGACAATATAAGATCAATTTTCAATTTGTATTAATGGATATTATCCGTGTGTTAGGGGTTGGGATTATAGGTGTAATTTGCGCTAATCTCGTCAAGCGGGACAAGCCGGATTTTTATTTGTTTATTGTTACTGCTACCGGGATTATCATCCTGTTGCTGATTCTCAACTCAATAACAGAAGCCATCACGGTTTTCTCCTCGCTGATTGATGAAAGTGGTATTGATAGTAAATTGTTTTCAGGAATTTTGAAAATTATAGGCATTGGATATTTGACTGAGTTTTCCGCTTCGTTATGTACAGACTACGGTGTTTCGTCAGTTGCAAACAAACTTCAACTTGCCGGGAAAGTTACAATTTTTTTGATGGCAGTGCCATTGATTACAAAATTGGTTGAAATTATAAAGTTGATGATATGAAAAGAAAAATTTTGATCATAATTTCATTTTCAATTGTTATTTTTCTATTTTCGGGTTTTTCATTTACAGTCAAAGCCGAAGATAATCTTGAAGAAGAATTGAAAAAGGAAATCGAAGACTATACCGCAAGCCTTGACGTTTCAGCTTTACAAGAATTTTGCGACAGTTTGACGGCAGACGGGGATAGAATAGATTTAAAACAACTTATAAAAGATATTACAAGCGGAAACTTTGTTTATACTCCCAAAAAACTATTTGAAAGCATTGGAAATACCTTTCTAAGGGGAATTACAAACGTTATTCCTTCAATTATAAGTATTGTGATAATCGCAGTATTGTTCAGTTTGATGTTTGGAATGACCGGAAATTTCATTAACAAGCAAACGACTGAAATCGTGTATTTCGTTTGTTATTCGGCAGTAATTATTATCGTTATGACAAAGGTTATGGAAACAACCGTTGATGCGAAAAATGCTATATCTAGCTTAAATTCCGCAATCAATCACGTTATGCCCGTGATGATAACGTTAGTATCTGCGCTAGGGGGTACTGTTTCGGCATCCGTCTTTCAACCGCAATTGGTCTTTTTCTCTACGGTTATCGTAAGCGTAATCAACTACGTAGTTTTGCCAATCTTCCTTGCATCCGTTGTGTTTTCACTTGTCGGCAATCTTTCTACAAACGCAAAACTTGAAAAACTTACAAAGGCTTGTTTGTTTATAAACAAATGCGTTTTAACAATTACTTTTTCGGTTTTTGCTTTATATATCTCCGTTTCGGGTATAACCGCTTCGGCAATTGACGGAGTGTCAATCAAAGCGGCAAAGTTTATGGTAAGTAGTTATATCCCTATCTTGGGTGGGTATATTTCGCAAGGTTTTGATTTGGTTTCAGCCAGCATAATTCTGATCAAAAACTCAATCGGTGTCGTAGGAATGATGCTTGTTGTATCCATAGTTTTATCTCCAATAATCAAACTTGCGGTATTGACTTTGGGGCTTAAAGTTGTATCGGGGATAATAGAGCCGATAACTGATAAAAGGATGACTGATTTTGTTTACGGAGTATCTGAAAGTACCGGGCAATTGATTGCCGGCGTTTCGGGGTGCGGATTTGCCTTTTTTATAATAATGCTTATTTGTATCGGCTCTTTCAACGTTGGACTTTTATGACTTGGATAATTTCAGTAGTTGGTGTAATTTTGTTGTCCGTCTTAACTGACGTTTTACTTCCAGAAGGGCAAATGAACAAGTACGTTAAAGGTATTTTTTCAATCCTTTTGATTTTCGTTATCATTGCGCCTCTTGCAGATTTTATCAGGAAGGATATTGAAATAAGTGATCTTCTTAATTTCGATATGGAAAGCGACGGAATAGTCGTAGAAAAAAGTGAAATTGTTGAAATGGAAGAAAGTTTACACTCCGATCTTGAGACGCTTGGAATTCAATGCGAAAAAGTAGTTATATTTTCAAGGGAGAATAATATAAATACAATAGTTGGAGTAAACGTTTTTCTAAAAGAAAAAAAGGAAGAAAAGCAGGTAGATATGATAAGAAAGATTATTACGAACAAAATTAATATCGAGCAGGAGAAAATTTTCATATATGGGATTTGAAAAAATCATAAGCGATGAAAGAATACAAAAGGGAAAAGACAGGATCAAAAAAATCACAAATAGTGGAATATTCAACAAGATTAAAAGCATAAAGAATATAGAGATAAAACTTGCGATCATGCTTTGCGCTATAATCCTTGCAGTTTACCTTATAGGAAGTGGAATAGCCAAGGGAAAAAGCGAAAAGGAAACTGAAATTGAAAGAGATGCAAGTGTAAGTCAACAGCTTGAAAAAATACTTTCACAAATCAAAGGTGTGGGAAAGGTGAAAGTTTTGATTACTTTTGACGGTGAGAGTGAACTGGTTCCTGCCCAAAGCGGATCGAAATACACCTATTCCACAAGTGATGAAAAAGGGCAAACGTCTACGACAACGGAAACAAACAACACGGTTATCGTGTCAGGGGATAAAGGAAACACCGCGTTAATTTTGAAAGAGATTGCCCCTAAAGTGTTAGGTGTCATAGTGGTCGCTGAAGGGGCGGAAGATCCAAAGGTAAAAATTGCACTAATGTCGGCAACAAGCGCTGCAACGGGCGCTGATATAGATAAAATAAAAATTTTTGAAATGGACTAAATCAAGGAGGTCAACCTAATGTCAAACAAAAAGAA
>JAEDHM010000116.1 GCA_016296985.1 Clostridia bacterium | reverse complement strand
AGTTTCGGCTATTTCATCCGATCCATCTTTGTATTCAAACTCAAATTACAGTTATTCTATCAAATTCCCATTTGTAACCGATTATCCCTTGGGTGGATTAAAACTTTCTTTTGAAAAGGATAATTATTTTCTCACTTGGGATAGCAACGTCTATTGCGAAGGGTATGAATTGGTAATTGACGGTCTTTCTCAAATACTCCCGGAAAATCGCTATGATTTAAGCAAGGTTTCCGATGGTGTTCACGTGTTTAGGGTGCGCAGTATTGCCATAGGCGGATTTTTTACAAATTCTTATTTCAGTGAAGAGCTTTCTATTGACGTTAAAGGAGGCAAACCCGTTCTTGGCCGTTTGAGTATTCCTCAAAACGTAATTTTAGCAAGCGTTTACACCGAGGTTAAAATTGATACCAATGAAGAAATAAAGTACGATTATATTGCCGAGCATCATATAACTTGGGAAAAATCGGAAAACGCTCAGTCCTATCTTTTGACCATTGTTGATGCAAACAATCCTATTTCTATTTCAACAAAAACAACAACCGACAATTATTATGTTTTGCCTGCTGATATTGGCGAGAAATATTACCTTTCAATCAGGGCGCAGGCAAGTGGTTATCAAGATTCCGGCGAAAGTGAGATGGTATTTTGCGGTTTTGCAAAAGATGAATCAATCGATGCGCCCACCTCGGTTTTTTGGACTGAAAACGGTTTTTCTTGGGATGGCGAGCTTAAGAACAATCAAGTTTTCGAATACGTTTATAACGGAAACGTATTCAAAACAAAATCAAATCATCTTGCAATTGACAAATTTACTGAAGGCACACACGTGTTTAAGGTTCGCGTTTTGTCTGAAGAAGAAAAGGTTTTCAATTCTCCCTTTACCGAAGAATATATCGTTGATCTTCCCATAAAATTGCAAACGCCACAAATTCAACTGAAAAATGGTGAAGTATATTGGGATGCGATAAAAAACGCTTCGGGGTATCGGATTTATTGCGGTAACGACGTCCTTGTTGATTCTAGTACCGAAAATCGAATCGCTCTAAGTCCCTTATTTGACGTAGACGGAGAATATATGATTTCCGTTCAGGCTTTAGGCGATTTCCCCTATATTGATTCCTTGCGCTCTGCAGAAGTAAAATTCGTAAAGGACGATTCTCCTGAAGGGAGCGAGGGAAAACCTATCGAAATAAACACAGTCGCTGATTTTTTGGCGATGGTCGAGAATCCCGATTACGTCTATTCAATAAAGGTATCAACGTTGGATTTCAATTTCTTAGAAATTCAACCATTGTTTGACGTTGACAATCCTTTTTGCGGTGTGTTAAAGGGGAATGGCTGTACGTTGAAAAACGTTGTGGTCAAAGCGGACGATTTCAATAGCCTTGGTCTTTTTGGGGCAGTATGCTATGGTCAAATATTAGACGTTGCAATTGAAAATATTACAGTACAAGCCAACGAAAGCGCCTTCGACTACGTAGGCGCTCTTGTTGGATATAGCGAAGGAGTAACTTTCAAAAATATTTCAATAACCGGGAAGGTCAACGGTGTTTCAATGTACGCAGGGGGAGTTTTTGGTTATTTGAGTGGAAACTTGTCTAATATTTCCTTTTCGGGAAAAATCAATGCAAATGCCTCGTATTTAGGAGGAATTGTTGGATTTCTCAATGGTGATGGCGAAAATCTCAACTGCGAAATAGATACAACGCTAGAAAACAGTGGAAATTATACTGGTGGAGTGATTGGAGTTTTGTTAAACGGTAATATTTCAAATATTTCATTCAAAGGTGAAATATCTGCTACCGGCAAAAACGTAGGCGGTGTTTGCGGTTTTTCTCACGGAGAAAACAATACAATATCCCAATGTTATGCAATTGCAAATATTCGTACTGATGGGGCGCAAAGCCATTTTGTGGGTGGCATCAACGGTGGAATGCTTGGACAGTTGGATATTTCAAAATGCTTTTTTGAAGGAGAAATTGAAAGCGGTATTTCAAACAATAAGATAGGCGGTATAAGTGCCCTTGCAACAAGGATCGAAATTTCTTCTTTTACTGGTGAAATAACGGCAGGCGGACGGGTAGGCGGTATATCGGCTGAATGTCCCTCCATAATTAAATCCCATGTGGGTGCCATCATAACAGGAATAGGAAATTTGTGTGAAATTGGTGGTTTTGTAAGTAAAGGTGAATCCCTTGTTGATTGCAGTTTCGAGGGAAAGATATTGATGGCAAGTGAAAGTGATGGAAACTTCAGTCTTATCGCTCACAAATTGAATTCCGCAAATACCTTATTTATCAATTGTTCTCAATTTGATGGAACAACTATTTGTTCACTGGATACTGTGGAATGCCGGTACGTCTACACGACGCAAACTTTCGATAAATGTATCAACGTGGTTTTACCGCTTGAAAATTTACCTGAAGGCTTCGGGGCTGCTTGGAGTTTTGAAGAAGGCGCGCCACGATTAATTCTTGGGGATAACGAGGAAATTCTATGAAAAAAAGTTTGATATTCTTTCTTTTAGTTGTATGCCTAACTTTGCTGTCGGTTTGCTTTGCGCTACCTTCTTTTGTGGTTAGCGGAGAAAGTGAAAACTTTCAAATTGACGTCTATGATTTGGCAGGAAACAAGGTAACGCCTACGGTTACAACAAACGACTTAGGACAAAATATTTTCGAGGTTCCCTATGGTACCGGATACGCTTTTAAGGTATCTACGTCAAACCCCGATATTCAAGTAGATTTATCCACCTTGACAATCACTCGAAACGACCCTACGCCGTCAGTCGTTTTGCAAAAGAATGAATACGTTGAATCTGTTTATTATAAAGACGGAGAGGTTTGCCATTACCAATTTACCGTAAAATTTAGTTATACTCAAAACGGTAAAAAGTCCACCACCATTTTGCCCTTAAATTTTAAAATTACTCCTCTTGTAGTTGGCGTTCAGTTTTCAAGTCTTGAAATTGAATATGGATCCGGTAAAACAATAGTCGGTATCTTAGACAAGCCTGCAACTGTTCAAACCTCCGACGTTTTGGCTTTCAGGTATTATAAAACGAAAGAGGACTACGCTTTGGGTAATTCCATTGAGTTTCCCACTGAAGTTGGGGATTATTTCGTAGAAAGTTATATTCAAAAGGAAAATCCCAGCGTGAAAATTTCAGAGGATGCAAAACTAACCCCCTTTAAAATTATACAATCCACGGCAAAAATATCCGCAATCGATAAAGCCGTAGAATTTACGGGAAATCCCTTTGATTTGCCCACTTTGATGCAAGCGAATTCAACTGCCAAAGGGTTAAAGTTTTCTCTTTACGAAGGTGAGGAAAGAAAACCCGTTGACAAGGTTTTTGAAGTAGGCGAGTATTATATTTATTTTGTTTACGACAATGCCGCTTCCTTTGTTCAAGCAGAATTCGGACCTTATAAACTTACCGTAAAAAAAGCTAATGTCTCAATTTCCGCCAACAAGGTCGACTATCAATTGAATTATCAAACTCCTACCGATTTTGTTCCCTCGTTCACTATTTTTAACGGTGATGGGGTGGCTTGTAACAAAAGTGCTTTTGAAACTTCGGTTAATTATTATACCTCTTTAGGTCAAAAAATTCTATTTGAGGATATTCAAAGCGCAGGAGAATACGCATATTCTGTATCTACTCTAGAAACTGATAATTATACCGCTTGTGAAAGCGAAAAAACAGGATTGAATTTCTCTATTAAAAAGATTGATATTGAAAACGGAATCCTTATCAATCACCATGGTGAGGTTGTCGAATTTCTCTTCAACGGAAATCCTTTCACAATTGGCACTAGCGCTGACGACGACGTCGTGTTTAGTGTAGACGAGATATTTGATGATTCGGCAATTATTGATTGTGACATCAACGGTGGAAAGACTTTTGAAGTAACCGAACCAAATGAATATCACGTTACTTTAACCATTGAGGACGAAAGTCGAAAAGCGACAAAATCATTTACCATAATCGTTAATAAAGTGGATCTTTCGACTCAACCTTTGTCATGGGTTGAAAATGATGGCTACAGTGTAAAAGAGGGCGTTTATTCAATGGTTTACGATGGAACAAACACATTACCTTCTTTTACTGTCAAAGTTCCTGAAGATTGTTCTATAATTCATCTTCTTGAAAGCGACGTTGTTGATACTTTTACAACTTCTGATTTTTTGAAATTCAACAAGGATATCGAAATTTGGGAAAAGAAAAACTTTGCAGGTGTTAACGTAGGCGAATATAAAGTTAAGTATTCTTTAGATCACAAATGGTTGAAAGGGTCTTGGATTGTTCAATATCAATAT
>JAEDHM010000115.1 GCA_016296985.1 Clostridia bacterium | reverse complement strand
TGATCGAAGCGGTCTTGAGCTTCCCGTTTTATACGACGTAATCGACAGACTTAAAAAGGGCGGAATTGAAATTCCCACCGATATAAAGGATGAAAAGGCTTTAGCGGAGGCAATATGGCGATTGAAGTAAGGGATTTAGGTTATATCTACGGAAAGAAAACCCCTTATGAAATGCGGGCTTTAAACAAAATTTCTCTCCATATCGAAAAGGGAGAATTTTTGGCCATAATCGGACATACCGGAAGCGGAAAAAGTACCTTCGTTCAACACCTAAACGGCCTTATTAAATTGACTGAGGGCAAACTTAGAGTTTTGGATATCGACCTAAACGTTAAAAAGCCCGACTACAAAAGGTTGCGCACTACCGTAGGTATGGTTTTCCAATATCCCGAATACCAACTTTTTGACGAAACCGTTGCAAAAGACGTTGGCTTCGGTCCTCGCAATATGGGGTTGGAAAAAGAAGAAATCGACAAAAGGGTAAAAGAGGCAATCGAACTTGTTGGACTTTCTTACGAAGAAGTTGCCGAAAGATCTCCCTTCGAGTTGTCCGGCGGTCAAAAACGTAGGGTAGCCATTGCCGGCGTTATAGCGATGAAACCCGAGGTTTTGGTACTTGACGAGCCTACCGCAGGGCTTGACCCCAAAGGAAAAAGGGATATAATCGCCTTGGTTCAAAAACTAAAGCAAGAAGTTTGCCACACCGTAATCATGGTTTCCCATGATATGGATTTAGTTGCCGAAACGGCAACAAAGGTGGCAGTCTTAAAGGATGGCGAATTGAAAGCCTATCTTCCTCCCGTCCAACTTTTTGCAAATCGTCAAGGCATAGCCGAGTGGGGATTGGATATTCCCTATTCCGCAAAAATAGCCGACTGCTTGCGTGATTTGGGTATGGAATTAAGTGATAACTGTATCACTCCCGAAAACTTGGCAAATGAAATTTTGGCTTGGGGAGGTAAAAATGAATAATATCTCTTTCGGTCAATACTATCCTACAAATTCGCCTATTCATAAGCTTGATCCTCGCCTAAAACTTTTGATTACTTTAGGCTATATCGTTTTAATTTTCTTCATCAACAGTTTCACTTCCTATCTATTTTGCGCTTTGTTCATTTTGACCATAGCCCTTGTTGGCCGTATCCCTCTCAAAACCCTTCTCAAAAGCGTAAAAGCGGTAATTTTTTTGGTTTTCTTTATCACGGTGATAAACGTCCTTTTCTACAAGGGAAACCATTTGTTGTGGAGTTGGTGGAAGATAAGTATCTATCTTGACGGCATACTTTACGCCATCAAAATGGCTTTAAGATTAATCCTTTTGGTTATGGGCCCTGCTTTGTTAACCTTTACCACAACTCCTATGGAGTTGACTGACGGTGTTGAAAGTTTGCTTTCTCCTCTGAAGGTTATCAAATTTCCCGTTCACGACGTCGCGGTTATTATGAGCATTGCGCTCCGTATGATCCCCACCTTGATGGAAGAAACCAACAAAATCACAATGGCTCAAAAGGCAAGGGGAGCCGACCTTGACAGCGGCAACGTATTCAAAAGAGCAAAGGCATTGATTCCTATCCTCGTGCCCTTGTTTGTAGGCGCATTCCGTCGTGCTGACGAACTTGCCCTTGCAATGGACGCTCGTTGCTACAACGCAACGCCAAACCGCACCAAGTACAAACTTTTGCACTTTGGTTGGGGTGACTTGTTTGCCTTCTTGATTTTCGGAATCTATTTGGCTTTGGTTATTATGAATATTCACCTCTTTGATCTCGATGCTTTGATTTGGGGGTTGTTTGCATGAGAAGAATTGCAGTAACCGTCGAGTATATGGGAACCGCCTATTGCGGTTGGCAAAGGCAAAAAAACGGATTAAGCGTTCAGCAAGCAATGGCTGACGCCTTTTTCAAATTAACGGGAGAAAAGGTTACCTTACACGGCTCGGGTAGGACAGACGCCGGGGTGCACGCCTTGGGGCAAGTTGTTCATTTTGACACAAACACCACAATCCCCGCCCACAAATTGCCTTTTGCGTGGAATACCGTTTTACCAAGCGATATAAGGGTGCTTGATGCAAAAGAGGTTGACGAAAACTTTCACGCAAGATTTTGCGTAAAAAGAAAAACCTATCAGTACAGGTTTTATTTCTCCCCCCACGCTTCGGCGCTAAGGAAAGATTTTGCTTGTCATTTCACTCAAGAGGAAAATTTTGAAGAGATGAAAAAGGCTGCAAAACACTTTGAAGGCACTTTTGATTTTAAAGGCTTTCAAGCAACGGGCGGACACGTAAAAACTACAGTCCGCACAATCTATTCAGCCACCCTTGAGAAAGAGGGGAACGAATACGTTTTTGAAATTTGCGGAAACGGTTTTTTATACAATATGGTACGCATAATTGCAGGCACAATCGTTTACGTAGGTATCGGAAAACTTAAGGCCGACGATATTCCCGACATAATCGCATCGGGGGACAGAAAACGGGCGGGAAAGACCTTGCCGGCATACGGTTTATACCTTAAAAAGGCGGAATATTGATTTTTTTCTACTGTAAAAGAGAGGAAAAAGAAGAAGGAAAAGATAAATCTCTTTGCAGTTATATTTTATAAAAATATCTTTAAAATTTTGTTGAATTTTGTTTGACAAATTACTACTATTTCATTATAGTATATGTTGTGTCTATGCGGAGGTATCGAAACTAGCCCCTTTGGTGTCTTCTCATTCAACGGAGTCCTGACCGTTGTGTGGACGATTATTAGAAATTTTTGGAGGAATTACCATGAAATCATATATGGCAAAACCGGCAACAGTCGAACGTAAATGGTACGTTATCGACGCCGAAGGTATGGTTCTCGGAAGATTGGCAAGCCAAGTTGCAGCAATCTTGCGCGGAAAGAATAAGCCTACGTTTACACCTAACGTTGACACCGGCGACTACGTTATCGTAGTCAACTGCAGCAAAGTTGTATTCACCGGCAAAAAAATGGAACAAAAATCTTATTATCACCACACAGGTTACGTTGGTGGTTTGAAAGAAGAAACTCTCAAGGATGTTATGGCAAAAAAACCCGAATTTGCAGTAGCACAAGCAATCAAGGGTATGCTTCCCAAAAACGCTCTTGGAAGAAAGATGTTCAAAAAGTGTCACCTTTATGCAGGTGCTGAACACAAGCAAGAGGCTCAAAAGCCCGAAGTGCTCAAGTTTTAAGGAGGTAAGAAACCATGGCAGCTAAAAAGGCAGTTAAGAAAAAAGTTCAATATTGGGGAACAGGCCGTCGTAAAAAGGCAATCGCCAGAGTTCGTCTTATCCCCGGTGGCGAAGGAAATATCGTTATCAACAAGCGCACAATCGACGAATTCTTCGGTGGATTAGAAGTTATGAAAACCATCGTTCGTCAACCCTTAGAATTGACTGGAAACACCACCAACTACGACGTAGCAGTAAACGTTTGTGGCGGTGGCTTCACTGGTCAAGCAGGCGCAATCCGTCACGGTATCGCAAGAGCATTGGTTTTGGCTGATCCCGAAACCAAGGCAGCAGTTAAGGCAGCAGGCTACTTGACTCGTGACCCCAGAATGAAAGAGCGTAAGAAATACGGTCTCAAGAAGGCTCGTAAATCCCCTCAATTCTCAAAGAGATAATCTCAACAATCAAAGGACTGTGTACGCAGTCCTTTTTTTATGCCTAATTAAAACTAAAAGAAAGGATTTACAAAAATCTTCTTAATCTTTATAATAAGGAAAGCAAGACTTTTGTTTTCAGTTTGAATACAAATAAACTTGACTTTGACGTGGAGGAAAATTATGAAACTTGACGGCTTCGGCTTGTTTGTTAACGACATGCCAACCATGGTACGCTTTTACAGGGACGTTCTCGATTTTGAAATCACCGAAGGCGAAAATGCCGAAAACGTGTATTTAATCAAAGACGGGACACTTTTTATGCTTTACGAACGAAAGAACTTTGAGAAAATGACAAGTAGAAAATATGAATACTTAAAGGGATTAAACGGACATTTTGAAATTGCTTTATACGTTGATACCTTTGATGAAGTTGACTTGACTTATGCCAAAACCCTTGATAAAGGCGCGCATGCAGTTTTAGAGCCCACAACCGAACCTTGGGGACAGCGTACTTGTTATATCGCAGATCCCGAAGGAAATTTAATCGAGATTGCTTCTTTTAATCGCCCCTTTCAACGTTAAATCCATATTCACAACAATCAAAGGACTGTGTGCTCAGTCCTTTTTTCATATTTGCTTGAAAGCAGGAAAAGAAAGGATTTACAAAAATCTTCTTAATCTTTATAATAAGGAAAAGAAAGAAAGTGGAGAATATTATGACCATAAACGAATACCAACAACTTGCAATGACAACCCTAA
>JAEDHM010000114.1 GCA_016296985.1 Clostridia bacterium | reverse complement strand
CGGTGCCTTTCCAGGAGATTCTTCGGGTTTTTTCAAACCCTCTGAATGACAGGACTGCGCTCGAGATGACGGTACACTTTTACCACCATAATCACGGCTTGCCGTGTATATCATCAGTCATTTGTGACTGTATATCATCAACGCTAGTCGTTGTATATCATCACGCCGTGGCGTGTATGCGGTGTCCTTATTGTGGTGAAGTGTACAAAGCAGTAAAAGTAGCAATTCATTTCCTTTTTTTGAAACAATAAATTACCCCTTTTCAAATAGAAAGAAATAGAATATAATAGAATAAAAGGCGGTGGAATATGAAATTTTATATCGAGGACAAATATACCGAATTCAAACTTAAGTTTACCCCAAATCTAAAAAAGGAGATTATTGCTTTTGCCAACACTGACGGCGGTACGATTTACGTTGGCGTAAACGACAACGGCGTGCCTGTTGGGGTAGAGGATATTGACAGCGAACTTTTGAAGATTACCGGGAGCATATCTCAAGCCATAGCCCCCGACCTTTTGGGTTTTGTGGACATAACGGTGGAAAAAATAGAGGGTGTTGACGTAATCAAAGTCGCGGTGCAAAAGGGTGTCAACCGTCCTTACTACCTCAAGGAAAAGGGTATGAAACCTACCGGCGTTTACGTTAGATTGGGCGCCGCCGCCGTCCCTGCCGGGGTAGAACAAATCCGATCTCTCATCCGTGATACCGACGGCGTTTCCTTTGAGAAAAACATAGCCTTCGAGCAATCAACGGTGCCTTTTGTCTATCTCGACCGCTTTTTGCAAGAAAAAGGTATGGTGAGGACGGAAGAATTCGAGCATATCTACGGCTTGAAAAACCGTGTGGAGCAATATACCAACCTTGCCTATCTTCTTTCCGACAACTGTCAATTTCAAGTTAGGGTTTCCCTTTTTTCAGGAGAGGATAAAAAACGACTTTTAGAGAAAAAATACTTTGACGGCTCGGTGATAAAAACCTTGTACGATTCTTTTTCTTTTATTGCCCAAAAGGTGGACGTAAAAGTTTATCCCAAATTGGTGTTATTCGAGCTTTTGTCAAACGCTTTAATTCACCGAGAATACGGCCTATCCTCGG
The DNA here is from genome assembly GCA_016296985.1 of Clostridia bacterium. GTDB lineage: Bacteria > Bacillota > Clostridia > Christensenellales > CAG-1252 > JAEDHM01. The sequence goes on along the minus strand of JAEDHM010000114.1, from coordinate 3,310 downwards.
CGGTTGCGGTAAATATCTTTTCCGATAGGATAGAAATATCTTCACCCGGGGGACTTTGCGACAAACTTACCCTTGACGACGTTACGAAAATGGGTATTTCCCAAAGCCGTAACACACGCCTTGCCACTTTTTTTGTGGATATGGGCATAAGCGACGGTTTCGGACTTGGACTTGCCCGTGTTTTATCCTTTTACAAAGGGGTTGCGCCTGCCCTTATCTTTAAGCATACCCCCAACGCCTTTATGGCGGTGTTGCGCCCCCTAAACTATAGCTATGCGAAAAGTCCTCAAAACAAACTTTTAGAGTTTTTGCAAGAAAATCAAGGTGCGTCAAGTAGCGAAATTGAAAAGTTTTTAGGTTTCAAACAAACAAAAACCTATCATCTCCTCACCGCTTTATGCGGACAAGGGATTATAGCAAAAGAGGGGAAAGGAAAAAACACTCGCTATTACGCGGTGGAATAATTACGACAAAGAAAAAAGAGCGAACCGAGTTCGCTCTTTTGTTTTAGGATAAATTAGCTAAACATATCGTAAATGCGTTGTTTTAAGTTCAACATTTCGGGAGTAGGATTTTTCATTTGGGAGATAAACGCAAGGGCGTTTTGGATACCCCACAAACCATACTTTTCGTTATCCATATAATCCAAAGCGACAATACCTGCGCGGAAACTGCAATCGGCGCAATAGGAGAAAGCAACGTCGTTTTTAATTTCCTTTTTAATAACAAAGTTTACGAAATTCGCATACTTTGCAAAGGCCTCGTCATAGCGTTTGAGGATAACGAGAAGTTGTCCATAGTAGTCGCTTGACATCTTAAGCATCATAAGTTTTGAGTGGAAGTCGTTTTCATAGCAATATTCAACCAATTCGGCAAAGTGTTTTTCCGCAACCTCGTAATCGTCGGTTTGGAAATGCACGTTGGCATAGCTAAACAAGGCTTTTGCCAAAAGGTCGTGGAAAGAATCGTGGTGGATCATGGGATTTTTTCTTGCGTAATCCACCGCAAGTTTTCCGCACTTTTTAGATTCAGCCACCTTGCCATCGTGGAAGTAGTAGGTGGACATTGTAAGATACAAGGTAGCAACCACGCTTGCGGTAAGAGAAGTTTCCTCAATGGACAAAAGGATATCAATGGCCTTTTGCGCTTGAGCGTATGCCATACTTCTATCACGGCGGAAGGTGAAAAGCATAGAGGAATAACCTTGCAAAAATTGAGCGTATTCAAAATCTACGCTAGTAATCTTAAGGTTGACTTTATCCCCTAAAGACTTGTAAAAGGCGTCAAGTTTATCAAACACTTGGTCGAAAGCCTCGGCGTTGTCAAGGGCGGAATAGGCCTTCAACAAGCAATAACCCACCGAGAAACAAAGGGCGTAGGGCTTGTCGGCGCTGTCCATTTCCATAGCCTCGGTGATATATTCTCCAGCCTTCAAGGCGTTGTCTATCATCTCTTTCTCTTCGCCAATGACGTCGCAAAGGACGGACAAGCGGAAACAAAGCCTTGCCATCTCTTCAAGACGGCTTGCCTTACGGGAAAGGCGAGGATTTAGGTCCATCATCTTTTTGATAAGGGCTTTTTCCTTATCGTAGTTGCGAGTGGAGAAATAAGCGCTGACGAGCGAGTCGGCAATAGACCAATAGGTATCAAGGTTGATATAATTACCCTTTTCAAATTCTACCTCAATCACTTCAAGAGCCTTTTCGCAAAGGGGAAGTAAAGAGGTGGGGGGAATCATACGGGAATAGGCTTTTACCTCGGTAAGATAAGATACGGCAGGGACAAAACCTTGCTCGGCGCTTTGCACCAAAAGTTTGAAAGCAACGTCGGTATCACGCAACACGCCTATACCGTAGTGGTAGGCAAGACCTATGTAGAAAAGGTGCTCGGGGCTGGTGTCCTTTTTAACCTTTCCAAACTTCATGGATTTTACAATATCTTTTGCAACCTTAATCCTATCCTTCAAAGCGGTTTTCGAGGAAATATTGCTGTAAGTACCGTCAAGGTCGGTTTCCTTCGCTTCAACGGCAAGAACAGGCTTTTTCCTTTCCTCGGCCTTGGGGTATTCAATGGTAGAAACGTAGTTTCCCTCTTCCAAAAGGTTGGGGGTAACAAGCAAAAGGAAAAGGTCGCACTCGTCGATAGCGTTGTCGATTTCGTCATTATAGTCCTCTCCGGGGGTGAGATAGTCGTCATACCAAACCGAGGTATCCCACATTTCCTCCATTCCCTTGATGATTTCAAGAAGTTTTTTCGCCTCGGCAAGGTCCTTTTTGCGATAACTCAAAAAGATTTTTTTGGTAAACTCTTTTTTAATTCTTTGGAATAAAGCGTCGTCAGCCACCTTACCACGCAAAAACTTGCTAAGTTTTCCATCAAAGGAAGGAGAGTTTTTGTCCAAAAGTTCGATATTGCCGATTTCTTGGTTAAACTTTTCAATATCGCCGTCAATATAGATGGGCAAAAGAGGGATTTTATAGTCCTTTGCAATGGCAATATCCAAATCCTTGGCGCGGTTTTCATCATCCAAAAAGTTTTTGGTAACCAAAACAACCATAAGGTTCATTTGAGAAAGAAGGTGGTCGTAAACTTCGTTGTCAACGTCTTCCTCAAAATCGTCGTAGTAATAAACGTCGCAGTTGTAGGTGGATAAAAACTTTTCCGCAATCTCGTCAAAATGCTTTGCGAAGTCCTCTTGATGAGCGGTTATATAAATTTTTGATCTGTACTTTGACTTTTTCCCCTCTTTCGAGCGATGTTTCAAGGCAAATTCGCCGTTCCAAACAGCCATATAAGTACCGATATTGTCCAAAGTCAAAAAGGGGATGTCCTCGTCGCCTTCCTCAAGGTCGTCCATAGAAACGGTACGGATTCCCAAATTCTTAGCCTCTTCGCTTATTTTTTCCAAATCGGCAAGATAGGCGTCAAGTTCTTCGTCAGTCATTTCCGACATTTTTTCAAGTTCGTCGTTATAGTGGTCGTCAATTGTCATTGTAGGTTTTTTAGCCATAAGTCCCTCGCTTTTTTATTTTTGCCAAAGGCAGGAATTTTATTTCACAACACTTTTTTTATTATACTATTGAAAAGGTGAAACCGTCAAGATAGGACTTGAGTTGGGGACAAAAGTCAATCAACGTTTTGCTTTGCCTTTGGGACTAAGGTGTATACACGGCAAGCCGTGATGATATACAAAGGCGTTGCCTTTGATGATATGCAACGACAAGCGTTGATGATATACAGTCGCAAGCGACTGACGATATACACGGCAAGCCGTGATTATGGTGGTAAAAGTGTACCGTCATCTCGAGCG